>WHTW01000026.1:2495-5544 GCA_009377525.1 Rhodospirillales bacterium | reverse complement strand
TCTTGTCCTGCCCGGCATACAGGACATGCAGGATCGCGCCGACCAGCAGGGCGTGACTGGTTTTCTCCCAGTGGTTCCGCCGCTCCAGCGCCCCTTCGGGATCGACCAGGACATCCGCAATGTTCTGGACGTCGCGGACCTCCCATTCTCCCCGGCGAACCTCCAGCAAAGGGTTGTAGGCGGCCGAGTCCGCATTGGTCGGATCGAACAGCAGCACGCGGCCATGCCGGGCGCGAAAGCCCGAGGTCAACTCCCAGTTCTCGCCCTTGATGTCGTGTACGATCGAGCTACCCGGCCAAGTCAGCAAGGTCGGCACGACCAGGCCGACGCCTTTGCCGCTTCGCGTCGGCGCAAAGCAGAGGACGTGCTCCGGCCCGTCATGGCGCAGGTAGTCGGCGCCGAGCTTTCCGAGGACGACCCCATCGAGACCCAACAGCCCCGCATTGCGTGCCTCGCGCACCGTCGCCCAGCGCGCTGAGCCATAGGTGGCCACGTTTTTGGCCTCGCGCGCCCGCCAGACCGACATGCCGATCGCGACGGCAATCGAGATCAGTCCTCCTGAGGCCGCGATAAAGGCGCCTTCCACGAAGATGGAAGGCGCATAGGCGTCATAGGCGTACCACCACCAGAAGAAGGCCGGTGGGAGATAGACCGGAACGCCGGCGAACTCGAACCAGGGTGGCCCAAGCTGGAGCTGATAACCCAGCCGCCAGGCCGTCCATTGCGTCGCGCCCCACAAGGTGACGAGCACGATGGCGAATACGAGGGTGATCTGTCCCCAGAGGATCTTGGTCGCGGACATCGCGACGCAAGATCAGGCCGTCACTCTTCGTCAATGCAAGAGCAGGTTCACGCGGAGCGCCCCCGCGGCGGCCTTGGCGTGCAATTCGGACAAGAGGGGATGCCGGATGTGCCCAAGGCCCAAACTGCGGCTCGAGCCCCGCATGCCGAAGAGGTGATCGAACCCTGAACTCGTTCGATTTGGGGGACGCGTAAGATCCTTGGTCGCCGCGAAATTGCGCTTTGGCGCAAAACCGCGGCGACTCTTCGGCATGGTCTGCTACGCGGCTTGGTTCCCCAGAGACTGGATCGCCGCGTCAATATTCTTAACCATGGCGCGCAGCGGCGCGCAGTCCGGATAGTGCTGGGCCAGCAGCTGCTTGGCGTGCTCCAAATCGACGACATGAGGGTTCGTCAACGCCTGGCCTCTTGTCCGATCAGTATAGGCGCCACTGTCTTCATGATAGTAGAGGTCGAAGAATTTCTGGTCTGACAACTCGGCGCGATTGTATTCGCATTGCACCCAGTCATCGAGGTCGCAGCGGACACGCTTCAGGCGATTGCAGACTCCACGGCGATCACGGCATTGGGCGATGACTGACTTCAACCGTTCACCCACCTCGACATGGGCTTCGATCGGCATCCGCTTGGCCGGCCGGCGACGCTCGGTCCGCTGCAAGACCATGCGGTACGGCACCGTAGCGCGCGGACTACGCTTGCTCTGCGCCTGCCGCGTGGGTCGCGGTGCTTCTGCCTTGGCTCGCGCGGCGGGGCTGAAGAATGGGGGGACGACTGGCCCGGACTCGCCGTTCCAGTTCGCCTCGACGACCGGCGGTGGCAAGGAGTCCAGGGCGGCGACGATCGCCGCTAGGCTGTAGCCCTTCTGTTTGTCGGCGGCGAGGTAAAGAGCGCAATCACCCTCCGGATAGTACATGCCTGCCCAAGAGGTCCTGACGATTTCCCAGCCGTGCTTGCGCGCCCATGCCAGTCGGTCTTGCGAGATTCCTTGCTTGGCGCCTGAATAGGGTTCGTCCACGAACACGTAGACCTTGGTCGCCGGATCGTACCATTCGCTGTAGTGATCCTTTCCGGGAACCGCGTTCGCGACGTTGCCGCGTGGATAGGCACGGCTGTGACCCGCCGACGGCCGCAGGCCCGCCGCCTCCATGAACGCCAAGGTCCGCGCAGCAGCGCAGACAAGACGACGTGCGTCGGATTGCGAGGCCGTGTTCAAGTTGCGCGTCAGATGATCTGCCGCAGCGAAGCGAAAGCCCCTGAAGTGCCGCGCCGACCTCAGATGGGCCGGCTTCACCAGTTCGTCGAGCGGTGTCGCCAGCCGGACCGAGAGGGTCTCCTGGCCGCTCTCCCCGGTCTCGCGGACGCGCCAATAAGTGGTGATGTAGGCCATGTGGCTTGGCGTCGTCCGGGGGTCCCCGCCGAGTTGGCGACGCGCATGCATGAAGTTCTGGAAGCCGCCTGCTACGGCCGCGGCGTCGAGCGCGGCGGCGTGCTTCAGGCCCAGGCTGGCTTTGAGGGTCTTGGCGTAACGCTTGATGCCGACGAGAGTCGACGGACGGATAGGTTTCTTGGACATGCCAGTTCTCCTGGCTCTTCACGAAACGTCACCCGCCAACCGCTTCTCGAGCCTGAACATGACATGACCGGGAGAGACTTCCTGGGGCAGCGCTGTCAACAGCTTCGCTACGGCGGGTGGCGGGTTCCTGCCTAAGAACCGAAGCACCAGTTTATCATGTGTTCGGCCATTTAGGAAAGCCCTGAGCAAATTCCCAGAGAGGTCAGGATCTCCCGCTGCCGGGTTGGCCGGTGTAAGGGCATTTGTCGCCCGCCGAGCGACGCAGAGCTGCGATCAACACTGCAAGCCAGCGGGCGTCGTTACCTGCTCGGTGCCGAGGGAACCCCTGCCACTCGACCAGGTCAACGCACGGCCCTCACCTCTTCATCGCGCAAGTCCGGCTGACCGACCAGGGCAACGATAAGGGACGGGATGGTCTCGGCGCCGCCCGGCCATGCATGGGTTGGTCTACCGTCCCAATCCCCGGCTTCGTCCGAGCGACCAGCTCACATCGCCGCCGGGCAAGGCGACGCCTGAGACGACACGGCCGACATGTTGCTCGAGCGCGGGCCGCCAGGGGACCAGGCTGAAGCCGAGCCCGTCGTCGATCATGGCGAACCGGCCGCTGGAGAGCTGGGTCGAGCCGACGAGCTGGCCGCTGACGTGATTGCCGGAAACGGCGGGCCGCCATTCCCG
>WHTW01000026.1:0-2395 GCA_009377525.1 Rhodospirillales bacterium | reverse complement strand
AGCCGACGAGCTGGCCGCTGACGTGATTGCCGGAAACGGCGGGCCGCCATTCCCGTCCTCGTTCGGCAGCGAGATGCCTGCCAGAGCGCTCGAGGTCGCGGGCTTCGAGCCGCTGGACCAGATCTCTGGAAGCCCGGATCCGACCGCCGCCGAGGTCCGTGGCATATCCCTTGTCCACCAGCCACCGCCGACGCCTGGCCAACGCCACTATCACCTCGCGGCCGAACCCTTCGTCGGCGACGACGGTGCGCTGCCGGGACGCCAGTTCGCGGTCGAGCCACGTCGCGCCTTGATGGCCGATCTGCTGCTCAAGGCCTATGGGCGAGAGAACGGTGATCCGCCCGGTCGTACGGTCCCGCGCGAGATCGTAGGCCTGCCCGCGTTCGGGCAAGTCGGCTGGAACGCGCCACTGGTCGGCGTCGATCCGCTCGACATGGCCTGCCCGGCGCAACGCCTCCAGGCGCCGCACATGGGATCGGACGTAGGCCGCGGGATCGCCACCCAGGCGCTCGACGGTGCCGACGGCCTGCTCCAGATGCCTGGCCGGCCGATAGATGCCCTCCTTGCCGGCAATCGCCAGGATGTTGCGGTCCGAGGCGCGCGGTCCGGCCTGGCCGGAACCCGCCGCCACGATCATGCCCCGCTGGATATCCTCGGCGCGGGCCGGGTCCATCTCGAGGTGATGGACGCGCCCATCCACACCGTCGATCACCAGCCGGACCCGTTCACCCATCTCGTCACCGCCCACGCCCTTGTCGATTACACGGCCGACGATCGGCTCAGTGGCCTTCTCCGCGTGCAGGACATAGCCCGCGATAGACCGGGCGTCAGCCAGTCCTTCCCGCTCCAATGCCCGATGCATGGTCTTGATGATGTCGCCGCGCTCGCCCAGCTCCCGCAAGGCTGGCTCGGCCTTGGGCGACACGGTCCAGCGCCCCGGTTCCACCTCTGTGGCCAAGCCCATGCGCTCCAGCTTGCGCGCCCGCTGGATCAGCAGGGCGCAGTTTTGCTGCAGGCTGTCGCGCATGTCCCGGTCCGGCCGCAGGTCGGCGAACTCATTGCGGCTCCTTTGCTCGGCGATCAGCATGCGGTCCAGTCGAGTGAAGCGGTCGGCATCGACCTCCCGCTCAAGGCTCCGGGACACCTCCTGCTCGGTCTGGCGGCCGAGTTCCCGGGTCACCACCTCACTCGCCCGCTCCCGGATTCCATAGGCGATGTAGTCGCCGGCGACGTTGAGGGTCTTGCCGTCGTCGGTGACGCCCCGGACGATGATGTGGGTGTGAGAGTGGCCCGTGTTGTGGTGATCGACCGCGATCCAGTCAAGCCGAGTGCCGAGGTCAGCCTCCATCTGCTTCATCAGTTCGCGCGTGGTGGCGCGGGGATCGGAGAGCTCGACACCGTCCTCGGCCGACACGATGAAGCGAAACTGGTGACGGTCTTCGCGGCCGCGTTCGACGAACGCACGACCTTCCTCGACATCCCGGCTGGCTGAATAGACCTGCCCCTTCTCCCCGTCCTTCGTCACGCCGTCTCGCTGGAGATAGCGCAGGTGGGCGTCGACCGCCTTGGCGCTGACGAACTGCCGTCCCCTGGCGCCGCCGCGCTGCGGATTGACCTTCACGACTCGGGCCTTGACCGCGACCCGCCGCGACCACGTGCGGACGCCACCGTCCCGACTCCAGGCACTCCGGTTCTTCAGCGCCGCCGCCACCGCCGCACCGCGCCCCCGCGCATTGAACCGGCCGCTTCCCTTTCCGGTCCCGTTCAACCGGGAAGGATCACCGCCAGCGCGTCGCATGGCTTGTTGGATGTGTCCGGCGAAGCTGGTCGGACGGGCGCGCACGCCGCCGACGCGACGTCCGCCGATCCGCGCACTGCCACGATCCCGGATCTTGCCCGGCCGGAGTCGGAAATCGTTGTCATCACGTGCCATGGCATAACGATTGGAAGCCGCGCGAATGCCCACAAGAGGCAGACTGCGCGCATCGTCGCATGGCGTAGAAAAGGTCGTTCCGGCGTAGCGGCGGGAGGCCATGCCTTCGAGCGACGGCGCTCGGAGCGTTGAATCCAAATAATAAATTGATTCAAGAGCCGCCAGCGCATCGCTACAAGCTGCCGCGAGCTGCTCAAGAAACAACGTGCAGACAGGCTTTCAGGCGCGTGGCGCCGCCAGCGGGGCAACCCGCTTTATCTTGCCGTCCTAATCGGTGGGATGATTCTTATCTTCTTCGCCATCGTCGTCTCTCCTCTTTGTCACTGAACGCCATTCTTCCCTTCGTGGCAATACGCCAGGCCACGACAGCAGAGAGTTCCGGTGCGCCGTGCAGTCCTCCGCGCTCGTCGACGGGTTGGGATGGCTGCGGTCGTGCAGCACTCGAACCGTCGCGGCGCATTT
>WHTW01000025.1 GCA_009377525.1 Rhodospirillales bacterium | reverse complement strand
ATAGACAGTGTGTCACTCACGGAACAAAGGCGGTCAATAGGTGCGCTGGCACTTGCAGGACCGCAGGTTATCAACCGCCGCTAGGGCCGAAAATCGCCCCGCTGAGAGGGTTCGGCGCGAGGGCGTCCTCCCCCTACCTCACCAGCTTGACCCGTCGGCGCTGGTGGGGGCGGCGCGCTCAAGGGCAGCGGTCTACGCCCTTGGCGATCCTTGCTGTACGCTCGCCTCAGCCGCTTGATGTCCCCAAGCCATCGGGCGGTCAGGCTCCGCACTGTTCTCTCCGGTGCGGAGCCGCCCCGGGGAGGCGACACCGCCGCCCCCCACCGGCCGAGGCGCCGACCACGGGCCCCGAACGCCGACCTTCCTTAGCCCCGCGCCGCCTCCCGCCCCTTGGTCGTGAGCATCACCAAGGGCTCGCTCACGTGCGCCACGAGGAGGCCGGCGGCCTCGGCCGTCGCCACGGCGCGCTTCACGTCGGCCGGCCGCGTGATGCCGGCATGCTGGGCGCAATCATCGATTCGCCGGAACTGGCCCGGCCGGCCGTTCGTCACGGCATAGAGCACGGCGACGAAGCGGGCGGCCAGCGCGAGGGCGGTGTCGGGCATCGGGCTCACAATATCCGCCCGGTTGGCGCCGCGGGTTGGGTCGATTGTTGGGTAGCCCCTTTGGTCTGACCGCACGTTGGCCGCGGTCGCGTTACGCTACGGCAGCCCTCGCTGCGCGTCCCCGAAACCACAGTGAGCGGTTAGGCCCCGCATTGTGCCGCACCAACCACAATGCGGGGCCGCCCCGGCCGACTTCAAAAAGGAAACGGCGGCCGAAGCCGCCGCTCCATGACAATGCTTCCAAGCCTCAGGCCTTGAGGTTTACCGCTGCCTCTCTGCCGCGCTCGGTTTGGATTTCGTAGCTGATCTTCTGGCCGTCGTTGAGGCCGTTCAGCCCCGCGCGCTCGACCGCGCTGATGTGGACGAAAACATCCTTGCCGCCGCTATCGGGTTGAATGAACCCGAAGCCCTTGGTGGGGTTGAACCACTTAACCGTGCCTGAAGCCATGGTCTGTATCCTGGTGAGTCAGCGCGAGAGTGCGCGGAGGCCACGCTAACGGCATTCAAGTGACTGTCCATCCTGCCCCTTGGCCTGAGCCCGCTGTTCGCGCGAATTTCCCCACACTGGCCACCAGACGGTCACGCTAGGGGTGGGGCCGCGTATCTCGCGACGCCCAACAAAACGGCCCGCCGAAGCGGGCCGCCAGTCTCGCTCTCCGGGGGCGACCGCGCCGCCCCGGCCGCCGCCGCCAACAAGCAAAACGCCCCGCCGGTCGGGCGGGGCGCTGTGGCAGTTTCGACGGCACCGTCAGAGAGGTCTGCAGGGTGTGTCGCCGTCGACGAATTCGATCGCGTCACGCACCCCTCGGAGGATCTCCAATATAGGCCCGTCGCTCAGCGTATCTTGGTCCGGGTAGATCGCGCGGTGGGCCAGTATCTCAAGCACCACGTTCAGTGCTTCAACCGCGCCCTGGACGCTGGTGGGCTCGCTGAAGGCGAGCATCTCTTGGTAGCGTTGCATTTCCTTGATCGCGCCAGGATTGCTCGCACCTTCTTGGGACTTCGTGTGGAACGACGTCGCCGCGTCGTTCTCTGCCCAGGTCAGTTGCGCCTTGATCCTGGCCAGTCGCCAACGCGCTGCCAGATCTAGCACTCGATCGTGCAGTTCAGGAGTGGCGCTCGTCATGCCGCACCTCGACGCGTTGGACGCGGCTGTATCAGGATAAAGCCGGTGTCGTGGTCAACATGCGCCTTCCAGCGGCCGCCGTGGAGCTCGGCCATGGCGGCGGTCAGGTCGTCGACGGCCCGCTTGATGCTGGCTGCGTCGGCCTTGGCAGGCGCGGCGAGTGCTGCACCCGCCGCCGGGATGGTGAGTGCGCCGGTCAGGCCGACGACGAAGAAACGACGCGTGCTCATTGGGCTTCTCCCATGGCCCGGTCGAGCCACAGCGGCCAGTTGTTCGGAAGGTGATCCTCGCCTCGATCGAAGCGGTCTCCGTGGTAGCGCCCGCAGCGGAGCTGCAAGACGTCGTGGGTGAGACTTCCCCGAGCGGCGTCGTCGTTGACGTCGCCCATCGCGTGTTCACCGTCCACAACGATCTCTAGGGCAGCCGCACGTGCCGAAACGCAGTCGGCGCTCGAGGGCCACCCATGCGCAACGAACGTCTCGAGCATGTAGGCCGCTTGGTGCAGTGCGCCACTTTCCGTGTCCTCTATATAGATGGAAGCGTTTTCGGCGGCGTTCAGCAGCCGCCAGGCCAGGAAGGCGTCGACGACGGAGTAGTGCCCGCAGATCGGGGTCAGCGCCTCGAACACATCGGCCCGGGACTTGCCCTCGCGCAGCTGGTCCTTGTCCATCAGCGGCAAAACGGCCGTGACTACTTCGCGAACGAATGCCATCGGCGTGAAGGCGTTCGTGGTAACTTCCAAATCAGCCATGATCCCGGTCTCCTAAAGGTTCGGGGTTGCGGTTAGAGCCGGGCGGTAAGGTAGAAGCTTCCGCCCGGCTCGCCTTTACGGTATTACTGTAACCATGACCAAGTCAAAGGAAAAAGTATTACTAAAACGCCGACCAGGTCGCCCTGCGACGGGCGTCGACCCGCTGGTAACGGTGCGCCTACCGGCAGAGATGATTGCTGCCCTCGATCAGAGGGCAGCGGCTGAGGCCGTTAGCCGGTCAGAGATTATCCGCCGGTTTTGCGGACTGGGGCTGGCGAAGGGCAAGGGGCGGTGACTGACAACGAGGTTGTTGCCCTTTCAGCCGCGGTCACGGCAGCCGCTACGATCGTTATCGCGATCTTTACCTTTACGCTTTGGCTACGAGCTCGGCAGACGGCGCGCGCCTATTTGGTGGGTGGCGGTGACGTGGTCCTCCATCAGGGCAAGCGGAAATTTCGCATTGATATTGCCAACTACGGAAACACCCCGGGCCATCTGACGCACTTCGATTTGAAGTTCACCACGGCAGCTGACGCTGAGAGCGGGAGAGCGCCGACCGCGCCGGTCAGCCGAGAACACCATTTCCGGGACCAAATCCCACCAGGGGGCGCACGTCGGTCCCCCTTTGCACTCGAAATCCCGGACGATCGAGACGTCGCCTATGGCGCCTTTTGGTATTTGGACATCTGGAACAACAAGCACGAGTTCCGGTTCGTCCTGCGTCTTTATCCGACACACAGCCGCCCGGACCTTACGGGCGTGCACCGCGACTACAACTACTGGAACTAGGCGTCCACGGCGATTGTCCACAGGCGCCAGGGCCGAAAATCTGCCCCGCTGAGCGCGTCCGGCGGGAATGGCCCGCCACCCGTCCGCGCCGCCGCTTCCCTAGGCCTTGGCCAGCGCTGCCAGCCGGCCGGGCGTGTGCCAAGGTCAGCTTGCCGAAAGGCAGGGGCGGCGACCATAAGAATCTGCCAATGGCACCGGCAAAGGGAGGGAAGCGATGAACGAGAAAGAGACCAAGGCGCTGGTGGAGACGCTCGAGGCGGTCATTTTTGATTCGCTGAAGGATGGCCAGCACCCCACCAAGTTTACGGTGGAACACATTCCGGGTGGACTGACCGAGATCAGCGGCACGTTCAACCTTTCGAATCTCGCCCGTGATTGCCTGGCGGCGATCGAGCGCTCCAATTACAAGCTGGTGCCCGGCAAGGGCGAGGACATGTTCCCGCCGGCCGGCGCGCCGCGCTAGCCGTCGCGGGGGCGCCCGCTGCTTTACTTCGTGGCGGCTAGCCGAAATAGCTCGTCCATCTGCTCGCTCGTTTGGCCGACCGCCGAGGCGATGGCGAGCACCATCGGATCCTGCCGCGGGAAGAACGCCGCGCGCGCCCATAGCCGCTGCGTCATGGCATTGGCTTGTGCGACGGCCGCATCAACGCCGTCGAGCAGCTCGAGCCCAGCCAGCGCCTGGATCAGCTGCCCGGCGCTCACTTGGCCCGGCACCGGATTGGCCACCGATTCAAGGTAATCAGCGATCTCTGCCGCATCGTCTGGCAGTTCTTCCTGACCATCATGTTGCTTGTTGTGATGCAGACCACAAATGGCGCCATCCCTTCGGTCAACGAACATTGGATATTCTCCTCCATCATCCGTCTTGGCCCCGGCTATCAATCCAGCCGATCGTAGTTGCCGTGATAAATACATTTGAGGTAGCGGCTGCGGATACGACCACGATCTGAGAGCTTGTGTTCGTCAATACCTCTGCAAAGCATGCCATCTGTCCGTTGTCCCCGGCCCCGCCGGCGGAAAATCCGGCGAGCATTGCACCGCCGCCGAATGTCGTCCCGGGCGTTTTGAGATGGAGGCTCCAACCGCCAGCCGTGCCGGCCGAAAACCCCTGGGCGGCTCCTTGCCACCGCACGGCCACGCCGAGTGGCACTGACATCGTCAGGTTGTTTGAGCCGCCGACAGAACCGAGGTTGACTGTATTTTGATCGAGCGGTGCCGTCGTCCACTGAAACAGGTCGCCGGTCTGGGTGAAGGCGATGATTTGCGCCGATCCATCCGTCTTGAAGCTGCCGATGCGCCGGAAGTGGCTGAACTCCGAAGGCGCGTTGGCCGCCGAGACGGACGTGTCGATGAAGGCGTCACCCACACCATCGGCGAGTCCGGCGAAGACATGATACCATGTGTTATTGCCGATCGTGACGCCGTCGGCCATTCCGTTCTGAGCGCTGCCTGTCACCCAAGAGCCCGCGGTCGACTTCGTGATTGCGGAACCGATCCGGATGCCGACGACGTTCGTGCTGTCCATCGCTGTGCCGGCCGCGATTCCAATCGCCGTTGCCGACGAGCGCGACACGGTCAGGCCGTAGAGGTAACCAGGCGGCAGGCCGTAGATGGTCGCCTGGTGCGCGGTGCGGTTCACCACGCCGACGACATCGTCCGAGGTGCCGTCATAGTGTTTGAGCTGGTCGAAGTCGGAGGCGAGGCCATCCTCGTCTGCCCACTGGCCGTACTTCAGCACGTCGGGCCGCGTCGTGCCGAGGCCCATCGAGATCGAGAATTCCGCTTGGTCGCTGTCCGGCACGCAATAGATGAGCAGCGAGTCGCCGCCGACCCATGACACCGGTGCGTCGCCGTTGGTGCTCTCGACGACGTTGCGACTGAGCGTGTCCGGCGTGCCATAGGTGAGCGTGCCGAAGCGGTTTTTTTCCCAACGGGTGCGGTTGGCGTTGACGACCCAGTAGACGACCTCGTCCTCGCCGTTGGCGTAGCGCTGGCGGAACGTGAAGTAGGATGTGCCGGCCGGTGCCGAGCCGGACAGGCTGTACGCGCCCGTGCCGGTCGTGCTCGAGGTCTCGACAACCCAATCTTTGTACGACGTCATCGATCAATCCTCTTGCTTGTCGCTCGGGGCCACCGGGACCGCCACTTCGAGCGGCGGGGCACCACTGGGCGGGAACAGGTCGAACCAGTCAGCGGCCGGCGCTGGTTTTGGCGGCGCGTCGTCGGCGGGCGGCTTCGGTTGCTTTCAGTCATAAGAACACCACGGGCAATTCGGGCTTAACCAAGCCAGGCACTGCGTCGACCAGGCCGTACTGCAGCGCGCGCTGGGCCGGGATGAACGTGTTTTTTTCCATCCAGAGTCGGATGCGCTTCGCCGGAATTCGGCAGCGAGAAGCCATCATCGCTGCCTTGGCGTCGGCGATCTTGTCGAGCTGCGCCGAAGTAGCGGTCGGGCCCGACGGCATGTGCAGGAAGAAATGGCCGGCAGGGTCGAGATGCCGAATGTCGGCGCTCATCGCAATCAAGGCGCCGCTGGACGCAGCCTTCACGCAGTGCGCGGTGACGCGCCGCTTGTGATTCGCCAAGGCGGTGTAAATGGCGAGGCTCGCGGCCCAATCGCCCCCGATCGTGTCGATCGCGATCTCGACGTGATGATTCGGGTAGGTGGCGACGGCGCGCACGACCAGGTCCGCAATCTCCGGGGAGATCTCAGTGACGACCTCGAGTTGCAAGGTGGCGACGCCGAGCGGCCTCATCGCGCGTCCTTGCCGTCGCGGCCCCTTTTGCAGATCAGTTTCCAGTCGGCGCTGGTGCCGGGCTTTTGATCGCTGTTGGCAAGCGCGATCCAGAGCGATCCGTCGTGGACCGCCAAGCTGCCCCGCGCGAAAACGGTGCCCGCCATCCACGCGCCCCTGAATGAATCCGCCAACGTCTTTTCGTTGGCCTGCTGAAGCGCTGTGACGGTTGCCTCGAGCTCTTTTATGCGCTTCGCCATCGGCGAAAGTAGATTCGCGACGGCGGGTGCAATGCCGTCGAGGATGTGTACCCGCAGGCGCGCCAGCGCCTTGTCCAATCGCTTCCAAGGTACCGGCTTGTCGCCGTTCTTCTCGATGAAGTCGGGTTTGAAATAGCGCGTCTCGAAGTTGGCAATCTGTTGCGCGGTCGGTTTCATGGTCCAGCCCACTTCGCTCAATGTACGGTCCGCTCGGCCAACCGCTCGCGCAGCGCCGCAGCGTGTTGGATGACCGTCGCGTCGCTTTCGAGGTTCAGCGCCAGCATCTGAAAGGCGACCTTCTCGAAGAAGCGCCGCAGCCGGCGCTCGCTCTTCATGGCCGCGCGCATCTGCTCGAACAAATCGAGCAGGCTGGACCACCGATCCTCAGGTGCGAACCCGAAGTAGCTCGCGGCGCAGGCGTCCGCCCAGTCGTCAACCTCGTCGGGCGCGAAGCCGCGGGGCGGCGGATAGCGCTTAAGCAACGTCTCTCCGTGCAGGCGAGTGACGTCCTCCCCATCGCCGCGATACTTGAGCAGCCCGTCGGCCGCCACGGTCGCGAGCTGGTGCTGTGCGGCCGCGCGGCATGCGTCCGGCTGCCCGGTCATGGTGAGGCGCGTCCGGTCGATGAAACGGACCAGGGCCGGCCAGCGCTCGTCGGGCGCGTGCCTGAAGTAGCGCAGGAGAATCTCGCCCGAAAACTCGGCGTCGCTGAAAACTTCAACCGGCATGGCATTCTCCCTTCGTTTGGCATCCTGTCCGATTCCTCGACCGCGCGGCGTTACGCGTCGCTCAGCCGATTATGATCAGCTGATGGAGGGCCTTTTGCTCCGGCTGCGGGTTCTGCGCCATCAGCGCGGCGGCATCGAACAACGCCATCAGCGGATCGATTTTGGCGGATCCCGAGACGGCTTTGGTGATGTTGAGCGCGTTTCCGTTGGCGACGATCTTCGCGTTGCCGACTGCCCAGGCCATCAGCGGCTGCGCGCCGTGCAAGAATGAACCCTCCGCGAGACGTCGCTCGACCGATTTGATCGTGCCGCTCAGCCGCCAGCCCTGCGAGACGCCGACGATCGCATCGCCCCTGATGCCCTCTACGTCGAGGGCGGTTGTGATGGCATCGATGCCAACAGGATCGACGCCGATGGCGCCTTTCTCCGGCAGTAGCTTCCTCTCGTAGATGTCGCAGACGATGGAAACGACTTCGTCGACATCGTCGCCGAGACGCTCGGGGATAGTCAGGTCGCCGGCCTTCTCGAGGTCGAGGAGCTTGGCAGCGATATCCTTTCGGCGCTCGAGCACTGAGCGATGGGCCCAGGCCTTCCCCCAGTGGAGCCAGGCCTTGGTCTCGCGATCGCGCCCGATGACGCCGAGACCGAGCAAGTCGTCGAGGCCACCGCCGTCAACGCCCACGGTGACGATCTCGGACCGCCGCAGCAGCTCTTCAAGCGTCAGCTTGGGATCGCCGCGCCGCTCCCAAAACGGGGCGCCTGCCCAGCCGCCGGAATGCAGCCCGAGACCGATCTCAATGTTCAAATGCTGGCTGGCCCAGATCGCGAGAGCGTCGGCGCCCTTGTGCACCGCCTTGTCGAAATCCTTGATGAGTGTCGGCAGCCAGACCGAGCGGTTGAGGTTCGGCGTGATCAGCGGCCAGTGTGCCGGGTCTTTCCAGAACGTCTCGTCCTTCTGCTGCGCCTCGCTGAATTCGTAGAGCACCGACAGCGTGTCGACGTTGCGGATCCGGCCGTCGCGAATGCCGCGGGCGACCTGAAGCTCCGATTTGAAGATGCCCTGCGGCGGCCTGAACGATTGGGTCGTGATCATGCCCCAGAAGGCCTCCGGCACCGACACCATGCCGCCGACGAGCTGCGCGATGATCGCCTCGGCCTGGGCATCGCCGCCGAGCAAATGGACCTCGTCGATCAGCGCCGCCGCCGGAACCGCTCCGGTCACGATCGAGGCGTCGAAGGTCTTGATCTTCAGCTTCGCTTTGGTCTTGCGGCATTCGATCGTTTTAATGTGGTCGCGCGCATGGAAGCGCTTCTGCAGGTAGCCCTCATCATCGAGGGCGATCATTCCGGCGACCTGCGAAAACGCCTTGTCCGAGATCTCATGGCTGGGCGCTGTCAGCAAAAGCTCGGCGAGTGGTCGCCGGTTCAACACCATCGCGACCAACATGATCGCCCCGCCATAGGTCGTTTTCGCCGACTTTTTGGGCGTGAGCAGGAACAGGCCACGAATCATGCGAGTCGCGGTCGCGACGTCGTATGCGCCGAACATCGCCGCGACGATGTCGAGGATCCACTGCCCGGCGGCGTCCCCTAGGGTCGGCGTTCCGGGTACATCGGGGATTCGCAGCTTCTTGAAAATGCCGACGGCCTGATCGGCACGAGCCCGGTCGAGCGGTAGGTCCGGCACCAGTGAGCGCCCGTCGCGCAGCCGTTGCTCCCAGTCAGGGCAAGACAGATCCCACGGCGATGGGCCGGTTAGTTGATGAGCTTGGCCCATGTCGTCCCTTCATCGGCAGTAAGCGCGTCACGCTGTGCCTGTTCCTTTTTGCCGAGCTTCTCTTCGATCGCAGCAGACGGTGTTGGCGGCTCCAGGTCCTGCCGGGCCAGCCAGGCCTTCTGAGCCGCCACGTTGCCGCGCTTACCAGCGCGGAAAAGCGCCAGCCAGATCTCGCCGTTGCGCTTGGCAATGCCGAACGACAACTCACCGGAGAAGTGCTTGTTGAGCGTCTTCTCATCGATGCCCAACGCGGAGGCGATGTCGACCTTCGCCATGCGTGCCGCCGCCAGGACGGACACCCGATAGCGCTGACTCTGTGTGGGCTTAAAGGCCGGTCGGGCCATAATCAAAACTCCCGGAAAAACGACACTTCAGCCCGGATTCGGGGCCAAACCGTAAAACCCCTCGCTGAGCCCCCGAGTGGTGCGGCCCCCAAACGCTGATCAGAGGTTGCGGGTACCGCCCCCTATCATCGCGCCATTCGCTTGGCGCGCTCGGCGTGCCCTTTACGAACGTGACAGGATCCGCACCGGGCAACCCCGTTACTCAGATCGAATGCCGCACCGCCGTCCTTCAGCTCGACGACGTGATCGGCGTACAGCCGGCCGGGCCGCGTCGGTGCCTTGCATGCCGGGTCCTGACAACGTCCGCCTGAGCGAGCGATGACGATGGCGCGCCACCTGCGGTGCTCCTGGCTGGAGTAGTGCGGATCGACCTGCTTCGGCGGCGGTCGCGCGATGCGAGTGTCCAGCACCTGCACCATCGGCCGCAGCATTCTAACCATCAGGCGACCTCGCCCTTGCGCATGACGTCCTCGATCTGAAGGCGCGTGACTAGCAACGGCTTGTTCGACAGCGACGATGCCGCTCTGCCGACCAGGCGCAGCTGCTCGCGCAGTTCGTTCAACCTGCCTAAAGCTGCCTCAGCCTCGGCAATCGCAGCCAAGGCCGCGGCGGCGGCTGCCCGCATCTCGGGCGCCAGCGCCTGCTCGACGCGGCGACCGTGCGCCTGGCGCAGGGGAAGCAGGGCATGCGCGGCCGCGCTGATCTCGCGTTCAAGATTATGCAGTGCCTGGAAGATCCTCCGGTCTTCCTCGGTCGTCCCGACATGAGTCGACTTGGCTATCTGCTCGCGCACCACCTTGCGGCGTCGGCGGAGGTCCGCGAGCACGCGCTCAGCGTCTTGATGCTCGATCGTGCGCTCGACGGCGGCGGCAAGCCGGTCAGCGCTTACGAGCGGCCTGCTCTGCGAAGCGCGCGAGCGCGCGGGCGACCGCTTCGCGATCCTGCTCGAATTGGGCGGCGAGGAAGCCTTCGGATTCAAGGAAAAGGACAACATTGAGACTTACCTCCGTTGGGACGACCATCACGAGATCGCGCTGACGCTGCCGATACCGCCGCTGTCGCTGCCGGGTGGCCGCATCAGCCATTTACCGAACACCGTCTACTGGAATTCGCCGGGCGATGGCGTGACGCGTCGCGCGATGGTGCGGTCGGCGGGGATGACGCCGGCCCAGCCAGCAGAACTTCCCGGCGCCGAGAAGTTTGAAACGTCACGGCGCCGTGACGTTCTCTGCACAGCGCCCGCTCCAAGTCGACGAGGTAGCGCTCGGCGCCGGCGTCGAGGTCGGCCACGAGCCGTTCGCCAAGAGCGCCGCCGTCGTCGAGCCAGCGCCGGGCGAGGGCGCGCAAGCGGCGGGTCATCGCCGGCCTCCGGCGTCGGGCAGGGGCAGGGCGGGCGCATCGCCGGCGTCCGCGCCATTGAGATCTGTGTTGTCGCTCCTGCGAAGAGAATCTTCTCTATAAGGTGAGTGCCGTTTCGGGACTCCCGTTTTGGCACTCGCTACGGGCCTAGTGGGTGCGTTTTGGTACTCACTACGAGGCTTGTGAGTGCCATTTCGTGCCCCCAGGGGTAGCGATTTGGCACTCACATGTAGTTGGTGCGTTTTGACACTCACTACGGTCTGCCAGCGATTGGTTGGTTCCGTGCCGTCGTGCAGGGGATACCAGGTCAAAGAGTAAGTGCTGGCCGCACGTCCGGTGCCACGCCGCACGTCAACAAACCCAAGATCAACGGCCTGCTGGATGGCGTCGCTTATGGAACTTCTCCTGATGCCGAGGTCTGCAAGTTGGCGTCGTGGTGCGAGCAGTTTTCCGTTCGCTGTCGAAGAGTGCCGCATGTGCTCGACCATCAGGAATTGGATGAGGCGATGGGCGTTCGGCGATAGTGATAGCCACGCATCGCTTTCCATCATGTCGCGGGTCAGCCACGTCCACGACTTGCCTTTGGGCGGGCCGCCATTCTTGACGCTCATACGATACTCCTCGTGAGCAGCACGTCGCGCCAATCGGTGTCGGCTTCGTCCGGCACGTTGACGGTGCACTCGATGCGCTCCGGTCGGTTGCTGAGTCGGCGGGCAAGGTCGAAGGCGGCGGCCTGGCCGACGTAGTTGCTGTCGTTGTCGGCGAAGACCACCAGCCTGCGCACGCTGGGCGGCGGCTCGAAGGTCTTGAGGCCGTTCGCCGATAGCGCTGCCCAAGTGGGAATGCCGAACAGCTGGTAGGCGGCCAAGCTGGTTGCTACGCCCTCGGCCAGGCCGAGCTCGTCCTCGCAGTCATGCAGCCGAACCGACGCGCCGTTGATGGTGCCGACGGGCGGCATGGTCTTCTTCAAGTTCTGCTGCACGTAGAGTCGTTGCGCGCTCACCATCTCGCCGCTGGGTGAGATGATCGGTGCGATGACGGTGGGGACGTGGCCCACGAATTGTCCGTCCTCGAAGAGGCCGCATGCCTTGCGGCCGAACAGCACGTCCGATGAAACGCCGAGCCCTTTCAAGGTCAGCCAGTCGTTGATCACGCGGTCATCGCTGGTGCCGTTGAACAGCTTCAGGATCTCTCCGCGTATCTTGTCGTCCGGCCGCTTCGGCGTCGGCTGGATCGGCGGCGCCTCATCTGTGCCGATGATCTGATCGATCTCGTTGCAGGCGGTGCGGTGATCCCACTTATGGAGCTTCCGCAGCAGGATGATGCCGGGCATGCCCTTGCACTGATTGCAGTAGCCCCAGCCGTCGCGGTCCTTGTCGGTGTAGCGATACCGAGTCTTGCCGCCGCAGATGGGGCACGGGCCCTGTCTGCCAGTCAGGAATCGTTCCTCGACTCCGAGTTGCAACAGAATCTCGCGCCACTTGCCGCGCGCGCGCTCTAGCGTCGACAGGGCGGTCGTCATGTTGGTGGCCCCTCCGGTCGGGGTCGCTGGCTCTTCGCCCAGGCGATGGTGCGCGACTTCACCCACGACCTGACCTCAGGCGCTGGCTCGACTGGCACGCAGTTGCGTGGGGTGCTCACGCGTCGCCCGAATTTTTCGTTGACCTTGTGCCAGGCCCAACCAGGGGAATAACCGCGCTCGCGCGCGATCCAAAGCAACTGGCGGTAGAATGTGATCGGGTCCGTCTCGTGCTTTACGCGGCTGCCGTCGCGCCGCATTTCCTCCAGGTCGGCATCGATGACCTCAACCGGCTTAGCCTTCGGTTGTGGACGCCATCCGCATGCCTGGCACGGCCGGCCCTTCCAATGGAGGGCGCTGCAGTCCGGACAGTTTGCCATTTCGCGCGGCAGCAGAAGGGCCCTTGCGGCTGCCTTCGCTTTGCTTTCCGCGCGGGTCTTTGTGTCGAGCGTCCAGGCGACGTCTTCCTCGGCGAAGCCATGCATCGTCGTGGCGCCAACGTGATCGCAGATGATGCAGTGTGCCTTGTCGTGTGCCGGACGAAGGCCACGGCCAACCATCTGCCTATACAGGCCGAACGACTTCGTCGGCCTAGCGAGGACGATGCAACCGACGGCGGGGCAGTCGAAGCCCTCGGTGAGCACGCCCACATTAACCACGACCTCGACGATGCCCTTCTCCAGGTCGCTCAGGATTCGGTCGCGCTCCTCAACCGGCGTCGAGCCGTCGATCCCTTCGGCCAGGACGCCCTGTGCACGGAAGGCGTCGCGCAGATGCACCATGTGGGCGATGTTCGTCGCGAAGACGATGGTGCGCAGGCGATTCGGATTGTGCTTGAACCATTCAGCCGCCGCGTCGCCGACATGTTCTGGCCGATCGACGCGGGCCGCCAGTTCGCTTTCCACGTAGTCGCCGCCGCGTGTGTGGACGCCGCTGAGATCGATGCCAGCGGGCGGGCCGTACACCTTTGTGCCGACCAGGTACTTGTCGGCGATCAGCTGCGGGATCTGCGGCGCCAGGACCAGCACCTTGAAGACGTCACCGAGGCCGGTCCCGCTCTTTCGACAAGGCGTCGCCGACAAGCCAAGCAGGGCCGCATCGGGATACGCCGCGATGATGCGCCGCCAGCTATCGGCCGTCGCATGGTGAGCCTCGTCGACCACGACCAGGTCCGCAGGCGGCAAGGTCATCTGCCTCGAGCGCATCGCGCGAGCATCGAGAGTCTGGACGCTAGCAATCTGCACCCGCTCCCCGGGCCGGGCAGGGAAGCCCGCAGCGATGATGCCCGCGTCGATGCCGCCGGCGTGTAGCCGCTTGTTCATTTGCCCGAGAAGCTCGCGTCGATGAACCAAAATCAGGCCGCGTTTGCCCTCGGCGACGGCGTCCTTGGTGACCGCTTTCGCCACGGTGGTTTTGCCGGCGCCCGTTGGCGCGACGTACATGACCCTGGCCGCGGTCTGCATCAGCTCGGCTTTCAGGCGCGCTACGTCGTGGACCTGATACGGGCGCAGCTCGCCGTCGACGTTGACGGTCTCGAGCCTCGGTTGTAGAAAATTCATCTTCGGTCCCCACCGATGTGAGTCGTCGTTTCCTTCGAGCGGCCCGCCTTCCGGCATAGAGGCGGGCCGTTTTCGTTGGGGGAGGGGACTAGGCGGCGTCCTGAGACTGCTGCTCGGCGAGCGAGGACAGGAACGCGGCAGGTGAGGTGAGGATGAGCCGGGCGCCGCCCAATTTGACGCTCTTGATCTTCTGCTCGGAGATCAGCTCGTGGACGAAGGACTTAGAGAGGCTGGTTTCGAAAGCCCACTCGTTGACCTTCCATGCGGCCTTTGAGGCGAGGCTCTGCCGCGCGCGGCGCTGGCGTTCGGTAGGCTTCAGTTGTGTTTGCATATGGTCCGCCTTGGTTGTCGGTGGACCATTGAACTATCAGGCGGAGTCGGACGCTTAATAGCCCCGTAATTTAGCGTAGGTTTTTCGTCCGCAATTTCTCTCGCGCTGACAACATCATCCGAAGTTGACGCTGCCGGTCTTTTTTGCCCGGGCTAGCATCGACCGTCATTAGAATTTCTTTCAGTTCGCGCTCGTTCTTGAGATCGAACAACCCGCCGCTGCGGACCAGTCGCCGCCTCATATCCACAGCCGTGACCTTGGGATCCTGTAGACGCGCACGGGCCAGCATCGAATGAAAGACGACCCAGATGGTGCGGTCGCGACTCTCGTCCCGCTTCGGCGGCCTGCCGCCTTTCCCCGGTGGCTTCTCGACGACGACGTGGCTCCAAATTCGTCTCGCTGACACGATCACCTGATCCCGCCGCTTCCAACTCCGATCGTCTTTGGCCTCCTCGAGGATTTGCTCGAAGAACAGCTGGCCGAAGGCGGTCCATCCCCATTTGATCATCTGCTCTATTTGCTCGATGGTCGGCGTCGGCGTCATGCGCGCTGCAGATGCCAAGCAGGCCTCGAATTCGCTACGATCGACGCCTCGGCCGAGTATCCAATCTTTCATCCGCTTGTCGTCGGGCTGCAGATCGCGGGTCGTCGGCTTCGGCTTTTTGGGTCGAGCGGCCATCACTTCGCCGCACGTCGCAGCGGCCGGACATCGGCGCCGCGGCCTTCGATGAAATTCGCCCAGGCTGTCATGAGGTCGCGCCGCTTCTGCAGGTAGTCGGTGCGCAGGTAGGCGGCTTCGGTCTTGTCGTCCTGCGTGTGAGCGAGCGCGGCCTCGGCGATCTCTCGCGGGAACGACGTCTGCTCGCCGGCCCAGGTGCGGAACGTCGACCTGAAACCGTGCGGCGTGACGTCTGCCTTCATCCGGCGCAGCGTCATGTGCATGACCATGTTGCTCAACGGCCGGTCGGCGACCTGGCCGGGGAACACGAGATCGCCGAGGCGTACCGCCGCCAGCTTGCGCAGCAACGCCACGGCAGGATCGGACAGCGGGACGACATGCTCGCGGCCGCCTTTCATTCGGTCGGCCGGGATACGCCACAACATGTTGTCGAGGTCGACCTCGGGCCAGCGGGCCCCAAGCACTTCGCCAGTGCGAGCGGCGGTGAGGATCACCAGCTCGAGCGAGCGGGCGCCGAGACCGTCTTGGACCTGCAGCCTCGGCCAGAACGCTGGAAGCGCAGCGTAGGGCAACGCGGCGTGATGCTTCACCGGTGCGACCTCGCCCTTGGCGGGATAGGTCAGCTCGAGGTGGCCGTGCCAGCGCGCCGGATTCTCGCCTTCCCGGAGGCCGCGCACCTTGGCGTAGTCGAGGATGGCCTCGATGCGGCCGCGGACGCGGCTGGCCGTTTCGGTCTTGGTCCGCCAGATCGGGTCGAGCACCTTGCAGACGAGGGTGGTGTCGATGCTGCCGACGGGCAGGTGCCCGAACGTCGGGTGGACGTAGGCCGCGAGCGTCGTTTCCCACTGAGCCGAGTGCTTGGCGTTGCGCCAGCCCGATCGCATGCTTTCGATGTAGGACTCGGCGCACTGCTTGAAGGTCACGCCCTTGGCGGCCGCGACAGTTGCAGCGGCTTGCATGGCGCCGCGGTGCTCGATGGGATCGATGCCCTCGACCACCAGCCGGCGAGCCGCTGCAGCCTTCTCGCGAGCCCCAGCGAGCGGGAGCGCGTCGAGCGAGCCGAGGCCCATGTCGCGGCGCCGGCCCCGAATTTGGAAGCGGTAGATCCAGGCCTTCGAGCCGCTCGGCGAGACCTGCAGGTACAGCCCGTTGCCATCAGCAAACATGCCGGGCGTCTTGTGCGTGTGCACCTGGCGAGCGGTAAGGCCGGCGGCTTTCTTTGGCATCGTGCACCCGTTGATGGGTAGAAGCGATGACGGCGCGGGCGAGCGGGACCGTCTACCCATCACCACCATCATCTAACCCATCATCAGGCCCTGGATTGCGGTGGTCAAGTGTGGACAGATGTGGACGATAAAATGCGCAAATACGCTGTTTTTATGCCGCCTCTGTGGAGTGCGGTGGACTGTGGTGGCCAAGCTTCTGGCGGATGGGGTGGGATTCGAACCCACGGTGAGCGTGAACCCACGCCGGTTTTCAAGACCGGTGCCTTAAACCACTCGGCCACCCATCCGGGCCGAGCCGAGCGATACTGGCGTTGGAGGCCGAAGCCAAGCCCTAGTTGCGCATTTCCGCAATCGCCGCGTCGACCTTGGCCTCACGGTCGCGCTCCTCGAGCGAGCGCCTGGCCTGCTTCTTGAAGCGCTCGAGGTCGGCGCCGGTGAGCTGGCTGCGCTTGATCGCCGGGAAGGTGAGCGGATTGACGGTACGGCCGTTGGCCACGATCTCGAAATGCAGGTGCGCACCGGTCGAGCGACCGGTGTTGCCGACGAAGCCTACAAGTTCGTCCTGGCTGACGCGGGCGCCCACCTCGATGCCCGGGGCGAACGCAGAGAGGTGGCCGTAGACGGTCGTCACCTTGCCGGCGTGGCCGATCTGCATCCAGTTGCCGTAGCGGCCGTTCGGACCGGCGCCGGTCACGATGCCGTCGGCCGCCGCATAGATCTCTGTGCCCGTCACTGCCACAAGGTCGAGCCCGTCATGCATGAACAGGCGCGGCTTGGGCGGGGGAGGCGGGGGCGCCTCGACCTTTGGCGGCTCGGGCGCCTTGGCCGCTTCGGGCGCCGGCTCGGGCTCGGCGCGGCGGCGATGGAAATCGGGACGGCCGGTGTCGAAGACGTCACGCGCGCCGCCGAAGGCGGAGAGGCCGCCCAGGGTCGGCCGGCGCGGCGGCGGCAAAGGCTCCTCCTTGGGCGGCGGCGGCGGCTCGGGTGGTGGAGCCGCGGCGACCGGCGCCGGATCGACCAGCGGGCCCATCGCCGGCCCCGGCTTGTCGAGCGGGTCGGGGCGCAGGCCGAAGCCCGACGAGACGTTGATGACGTCGAGCGGCAGGCGCAGCGGCGCGCTGCCGGCCGCCTCGCCGTTGGCCAGCCACAGCCGCTCGGTCCCGCCGTTCGGGCGGAAGCGATGCAGGGCGATCGTGCCCTTGGCCGTCGTGCGCAGCTCGGCCCACAGCAGGCGCGCGGTGCCGATCGGCGCGCCGTCGACGGTGAAGACCTGGCGGTAGCGCACATAGAAGCGATCGCCCGCGCCGATCTCGCGCTCGAGGTCGACCGTGCCAGCAAGGGCCTTGCGGACTTCGAGCAGCACCGTCGCCGGGACACGCGCCTCGGCCAGCGAAGATGCGAGCGCCTCGCTCACGACTCCCGTCGCGGCGATCTCGCGTGTGAAAGGTTGGTAGTCATGATAGCGGGCCGCTTCGTCGGCGCTGCCGAGCAGGCGCTCTTCCGCGGTGCGTGCCGTCTCGAAGGGCATGTCGTCGTATATGCAATCGTCCGCCGCCACGGCCGCAGCGAGCGGGCTGAAGAACAGCGAGGCAGCAAGTGCCGCAGCGTGCGATGTCCTCTTCATGAGTCCCCAATAGACCGACAAAGGACGGACGCGACCGCCCAAGGTCGCGCCAAGGCACATTCGATCGTGATATTCCCGCTCAACTGGAGGGTTGCCCCTCCGACTCCCAAACCGCTCCCACAAGCGGTGCTAGTCGACTTCTAGCGGCGTTTCCGTGCGTTTCGCCACCCTTGATGGTGGACAATTTCGGATGTGTGGCGCTCGGCCACTTTCTCCGCTCGATCCGCTGCCACAAATATTGCAATGTCACCAG
Source organism: Rhodospirillales bacterium (assembly GCA_009377525.1). GTDB lineage: Bacteria > Pseudomonadota > Alphaproteobacteria > Reyranellales > Reyranellaceae > Reyranella. Next base: position 45,489 of record WHTW01000025.1, on the reverse strand, counting down.
TTACTTCGGTATCGTTCTTCATCCGCTCGCTCAGCAGGTGGGCCAAGATCATGATAAGCCGACGTCTTCTCTGCACTGCCCTGGCTCTCTCTCCGGCCACGGCTCTGGCGCAAAGCGGCGACCCAAAGTTCGACGCCTTCCTGCGCGGCATCCGCGCCGAGGCGCTGAAGGCCGGCGTCGATGCGGGCACGCTCGATATGGCGCTGGGCAAGGTCCAGGAGATACCGCGGGTGATAGAGCTCGCGCGCAATCAGCCTGAGTTCAAGATGACGTTCGACCGCTACCTCGAGATCGTGGTGTCGGACGAGCGCGTGAAGAACGGCCGCGCGCGGCTCGCCGAAAACCGCGCGCTGGTCGACCGCTTCGCCGGACCCGCCGGGATCGCGCCGTCGACCGTCGTCGCGCTGTGGGGCATCGAGAGCAACTACGGCACGCGGCTGGGCGACTTCGAGGTCATCGATGCACTGGCGACGCTGGTCTACAACAACTTCCGCGCCAAGTTCTTCCGCCAGCAGCTCATGGCGGCGCTGAAGATCCTCGCCCAGGGACATGTCTCCTTCGATGCCATGAAGGGATCGTGGGCGGGCGCAATGGGGCAGTGCCAGTTCATCCCCACCAGCTTCCTCGCCTACGCCGCCGACGGCGACGGCGATGGCCGCATGGACATCTGGACCAACAAGGCCGACGTCTTCGCCTCGATCTGCAACTACCTGCGGCGCGTCGGCTGGAAGCCGGGCCTTTCTTGGGGGCAGGAAGTGCCGGCCGGCACGCGGCCGGGACGGGGCCAGCGCATCGTGCGGCCGGCCGGTGCGGGCGGCCCGACCTTCCTCACGACGGCGAACTTCCAGGCCATCCTGCGCTGGAACCAGTCGGATTTCTTCGCACTCGCCGTCGGGCTGCTGTCCGACAAGATCGCCCAATGAGCGACGGCCGCCGGGTGACTGCCCGATCCTACCAAGATGATGTATGATCAGGCAGCCATGCCCCTACCAGTAGTCAGCCCGCGTATTGGTCCGATGCCGGTCGTTCGTGTCCTGGGCACGCTGCTGCTCTTGGGCTGCCTGGCCGTTTTCCTCAGCGCTTGCGGATCGTCGAGCCGGGGCGGCGGGGCCGCCGGAGTGGCGCAGCGCGGCAGCTACAAGGTCGGGGCGCCCTACAAGATCGATGGCGTCACCTATACGCCGCAGGAAGAATTCAACCGAACCGAGACCGGCGTCGCCTCGTGGTACGGGCCGGGCTTCCACGGCAAGTCGACGGCCAACGGCGAGCGCTATGACCAGAGCGAGCGCACGGCCGCGCACCGCACGCTGCAGATGCCGGCAATCGTGCGCGTCACCAACCTCGACAACGGCATGAGCACGGTGGTGCGCATCAACGACCGCGGCCCGTTCGCGCGCAGCCGTGTCATCGACCTGTCGCGCACGGCGGCGCAGGAACTCGACATCATCAGGAACGGCACGGCCCGGGTGCGCATCGACCAGCTCTCGGCGGAGAGCATGGCCGTGCGCGACGTCGCGACCGCAGGCGGTGGGCCGGCCGAGCAGAACGCCGCCGTGGCACAGGCCGCCTCCGGTCAGCGCACTGCGCCTGCACCGACCATGGCAGCCGCACCACCGCCGGCCCAGGTGGTGGCGCCGCGGCCGCAGCCGGTCGTCGTTCCGGCGCAGCCCGCTCCACAGCCGGTGTGGCCAACGACGCCGCAGCCGCCTTCGGTGGAGACGCCGGTGGCCTCTGGCAGCGGCGGAAGAGGGGTGACCGTGGCCTCGCTTGCCTCCGGGACCGTACCAACGGCCGCGACGGCATCTGCGCTTGCCGGCGGCAGTTTCTATGTGCAGACAGGGGCCTTCTCGACGATGGAAAATGCCGAGCGCCAGCGCGGCGCGGTGCGCAGCTACGGCACCTCGGAGGTTTCCCAGGCATCGGCCGGCGGACGAGACGTATGGCGGGTGCGCTTAGGGCCCTATACGACCGCGGATGCAGCGGGCATCGTCGCGGACAGGCTGAAACGATCTGGCTATGGAGACGCCCGTGTCGTGTCTGAATGATCTCCTGCGTGCCCTGACCGCGATTGTCGTCGCGGCCAGCCTGGCCGGCGCGCCGCTCGGTGCCTACGCCCAGCAGAACGAGCCGCCGCCCAAGCGGCAGAACCAGCAGAAGCCGCAGGCCAAGCCGCGCTCGACGACCACCAAGCCCACGGCGCCGTCGGCCGCCGCCAAGGCCGAGGCGCTGCCGCCCTCGCAGGTCGGCATCGGCACGCTCGCCAAGCAGGCCTTCATGGTCGATCCGCAGACCTCGACGGTGCTGCTGTTCAAGGATGCCGACAAGCCGATGCATCCCTCGTCGATGGCGAAGATGATGACGATCCACCTCGCCTTCGAGGAGATCGCGGCCGGCCGCCTGAAGCTCGACACGCGCTTTCGCGTCAGCGAGCGGGCGCGCAACATGGGCGGCTCGCGCATGTTCGTGGAGCTCGGCAGCGAGGTCACGGTTGAGGACCTGATCAGAGGCATGATCGTGCTGTCGGGCAACGACGCCTGCGTGGTGATCGCCGAAGGAATGTCGGGCACCGAGGAGAGCTTCGCCGAGCGCATGACCGCCAAGGCGCGCGAGCTCGGCATGACGGGCACGGTGTTCAAGAATTCATCGGGCTGGCCGGCCGACGGCCAGTGGACGACGGCGCGCGACCTCGCGGTGCTGTCGTGGCGCACCATCGAGGACTTTCCCAAGCTCTACCGCTACTACGCGGAGCTGACCTGGACCTACAACAACATCAAGCAGGACAACCGCAACCGGCTGCTCAAGACCGTGCCGGGCACCGATGGGCTCAAGACCGGCCATACGGAAGAGGGCGGTTACGGCCAGGCAACGTCGTCGATCCGCGACGGGCGACGGCTCATCCTGGTGGTGAACGGCATGACCTCGATGGCCGAGCGCGCCAAGGAGACGGCACGGCTGATGGAATGGGGCTTCCGTGAATCGACCAACACGATCGTGTTCCGCGCCGGCGACACCGTGGTCGAGGCGCCGGTGTGGCTGGGCTCGCTGGACAAGGTGCCGCTGGTCGTGCCGCGGCCGGTGCAGATCACGGCGCCCACCGGCCAGACAGTGACGCCGCGCGTCGTTGCCCGCTTCGATGGGCCGATCGCGGCGCCCATCGCCAAGGGCACCAAGCTCGGCACCGCCGCGGTGACGCTGCCCGACAACCGCGTCGTCGAATATCCGCTGGAGGCCGGCGCTGATGTGCCACGCTTGGCCGTGTTTGGCCGCGTCACGGCGATGATCCAGCACTATCTGTTCGGCTGGCTCTCGTGACCGAGGACGCCACGGGGCGTTTCATCACCCTCGAAGGCGGCGAAGGAGCGGGCAAGTCGACCCAGATCGCGCGGCTCAAGGGCTGGCTGGAAGGGCGCGGCCATCGCGTCACCACCACGCGCGAGCCCGGCGGCTCGCCGGGCGCGGAGATGATCCGCAAGCTTCTGGTCGAAGGCCCGGTCGAGCGCTGGGACGGCACGACCGAGGCGCTGCTGCACTTCGCGGCGCGGCGCGAGCATCTGCGCTCGACCGTGTGGCCGGCGCTGAAGCGCGGCGAGTGGGTGGCGAGCGACCGCTTCGCCGATTCGACGCTCGCCTATCAGGGCTACGGCCACGGCATCGACGCCAAGATCTTCGAGCAGCTCTACGCGGTCGCGGCAGGCAGCTTTCGCCCCGACCTCACGATCATCCTCGACCTGCCGATCGAGATCGGCCTGAAGCGGGCGGCCGAGCGGCGCGGCGCGGAAACGCGCTACGAGAGCCTGCCGCGCGAATTCCACGCCAGGGTGCGCGCCGGATTCCTCGAAATCGCCGCACGGGAGCCCAAGCGCTGCGTCGTGATCGATGCTACAGGAACGGTCGATGCGATCGCAGGCGCGATCGCCGATGCGGTGAGAGACCGGCTGGGAGCCTGACGGATGGCGAGGGGCAAGGCGAGCGTCGACGCCAGCGAGCTGGAAAAGCTCGAATGGCCATACGACTGGCCGCCGCCGTGGCGCAGCAATCGATTGCTGGGCCACGAGGCTGCCGAGAAGACCATGCTCGCGGCCCACGAGAGCGGGCGGCTGCATCATGCCTGGCTGATGGCGGGACCGCGCGGCATCGGCAAGGCGACGCTGGCCTGGCGCTTCGCACGCTTCTTGCTGTGCGGCCAGCAGCAGGGCGGGTTGTTCGGTGGCGGCGCAGCGGAAGGGCTGGACGTGCCCGCCGATGCGCCGGGACGCTCGCTGGTCGATGCGCGTTCGCATCCCGACCTGTTCCATCTGCGCCGCACGCTCAATCCCGACACCGGCCGCATGCGCGCCGAGATCGCCGTCGACGACGTGCGCGAGCTTGGCGCCTTCATGCACATGACGCCGGCGATGGGGCAGTGGCGCGTCGCCATCGTCGACTCCGCCGACGAGATGAACCGCAACAGCGCCAACGCGGTGCTGAAGATCCTGGAGGAGCCGCCGCCCAACGCCGTGCTGCTGATGGTGGCGCATGCGCCGGGTCGGCTGCTGCCGACCATCCGTTCGCGCTGCCGAAGGCTCTCGCTGCAGCCGCTCGCCGACGACATCGTCGTTCGCCTGCTGGGCGACTACGCGCCCGAGGTGAAGGAGCAGGAGAGGGCGGCCCTGGCGCGGCTCGCCGAAGGCAGCATCGGGCGAGCGCTGGAACTTGCCGGCGCCGGCAGCCTGGAGCTCTACGGCGAGATGGTTTCGGTGCTGGCGACGCTGCCTGAGCTCGACATGGCGCGCCTGCACGGTTTCGCCGAGCGCTTCGCGCGCCGCGGCGAGGAGGCGAATGCCGCCTGGCGCTCTCTGAACTACCTGTTCGACGGTTGGCTGAAAGGCCTGGCGCGGCAGTCGGCGCTGGGTGGAGAAGCTGCACCCGTCGTGCCGGCGGAGCGCGGCCTGCATGCACGATTGCTGGCGGCGGCCAGCCTTGATCGCTGGATCGTTGCGTGGGAAAAGGCCGCCGAACTGCTGTCCGGCGCCGACCGGGTCAATCTCGACCGCAAGCAGACGGTGTTGGGCAGCTTCCTCGTCCTCCAATCGGCAATGCGCTGAAGAGTTCGGTCATCATGTCGGGCCGCAGTACCTATTACGTCACCACGCCAATCTATTACGTGAACGACGTACCCCATATCGGGCACGCCTACACGACGCTCGCCTGCGATGTGCTGGCCCGCTTCATGCGCCTCGACGGGCGCGACGTGCACTTCCTGACGGGCACCGACGAGCACGGCCAGAAGGTCGAGAAGGCGGCGGCGGCTGCGGGGCTGGCGCCACAGGCCTTCACCGACAAGGTCAGCCAGTCGTTCCGCGACCTCGTCAAGACGATGAACTACAGCCCTGACAACTTCATCCGCACGACCGAGCCGCGCCATCACGCGGCCTCGCAGGCGCTGTGGGAGAGGCTGGTGACGTCGGGCGACATCTATCTCGGCAAGTATGCCGGCTGGTACTCGGTGCGCGACGAGGCCTACTTCGTCGAAGGCGAGACCGAGGTCGGCACCGACGGCAAGCGCCGCGCGGTTTCCTCCGGCGCCGAAGTCGAATGGGTCGAGGAGCCGTCGTATTTCTTCAAGTTGTCGGCGTGGGCCGACCGGCTGCTCGATTTCTATGACAAGAACCCGCGCTTCATCGCGCCCGAGAGCCGGCGCAACGAGGTCATCAGCTTCGTGAAGGGCGGCCTGCAGGATCTCTCGGTGTCGCGGACCAGCTTCTCGTGGGGTGTGCCGGTGCCGGGCGATGCCAAGCACATCATGTACGTCTGGCTGGACGCGCTCACCAACTACATCACCGAGTGCGGCTATCCCGACACCAGCAATCCGCTGTGGAAGTACTGGCCGGCCGACCTCCACATGGTGGGCAAGGACATCATCCGCTTCCATTGCGTGTTCTGGCCGGCCTTCCTGATGTCGGCCGGCGTGGCGCCGCCGCAGCGTGTGTTCGCACACGGCTGGTGGACCAACGAGGGCCAGAAGATCTCCAAGTCGCTCGGCAACGTCATCGACCCGGTCGAATTGGTGGCGACCTACGGGCTCGATCCGGTGCGCTACTTCCTGCTACGCGAGGTGCCGTTCGGCAACGACGGAGACCTGCAGCGGCGCGCCCTGATCGGCCGCCTGAACGGTGACCTCGCCAACGCCTACGGCAATCTCTGCCAGCGCGTGCTGTCGATCGTGGCCAAGAGCGCCGGCGGCAAGGTGCCGGCCAAGGGCGCGATCGGCGAGGCCGACACCACGTTGCTCGACCGGGGCAAGGGCCTGCTGGCGACCGTGCGCACCGAGCTCAATGAGCAGGCCTTCCATCGCGCGCTGACCGCGATCTGGGAAGTGATCGCCGATGCCAACCGCTATGTCGACGCGCAGGCGCCGTGGGCGCTTGCCAAGACCGATCCGGCGCGGCGTGATACCGTGCTGTGGGTGCTGGCCGAGACCATCCGGCGGGTGACCTTGCTGGTGCAGCCCTTCATGCCGGACGCCGCGGTCAAGATCCTCGATCAGCTCGCCGTGCCGGCGACCGAGCGGGCGTTCGCGGGCTTCGACAAGGAGCTCGTGTCCGGAACTGCGCTGCCCGCGCCGCAGGGTGTGTTCCCGCGCTTCGTCGAGCCGGCCCAGGACGCGAAAAGAGGGGCGGCGAGCTGATGCTGATCGACAGCCACTGCCATCTCGACTTCCCCGAGCTCGCGAGCGACGAGACCGGCGTGCTGGCGCGCGCGCGCAGCGCCGGCGTTGCCGGCATGCTGACCATCGGCACGCGGCTCGACCAGTTCGACAAGGTGCGCGCCATCGCCGAGCGCCACGGCAATGTCTGGTGCTCGGTGGGCGTCCATCCGCACGAGGCCAAGGAGGAGGGGCAGCGCACGCCCGACCGGCTGATCGAGGCCGCGCGCCATCCCAAGGTCATAGGCATCGGCGAGACCGGGCTCGACTTCTACTACGAGCACAGCCCGCGCGCCGAGCAGGCCGAGAGCTTCCGCGCCCATATCGCGGCGGCGCGTCAGACCGGCCTGCCGCTGATCGTCCATACGCGCGACGCCGACGGCGAGACCGGCGACATCCTCGAGGAGGAGTACGCCAAGGGCGCCTTCCCCGGCCTGATCCATTGCTTCAGCTCGGGTGCCGAGGTGGCGCACCGCGCGCTGGCGCTCGGCATGTACATCTCGATCTCGGGCATCGTCACCTTCAAGGCCGCCGAGTCCCTGCGCGCCACGGTGCGCGACATCCCGCTCGACCGCCTGCTGGTCGAGACCGACGCGCCCTACTTGGCGCCCATGCCGAAGCGCGGCAAGACCAACGAGCCCGCCTTCGTCGCCCACACCGCGGCCAAGGTGGCCGAGCTCAAAGCTGTCGGCCTCAGCGAGCTCGAGGCCGCGACCACCGACAACTTCTTCCGGCTGTTCGCCAAGGCGGAGCGCGCCTCGTGCGGGTGACGATCCTGGGCTGCGGCACGTCGGGTGGCGTACCAAGAGTAGGGGGCAAGGGCGGCAACGGCGAATGGGGCGCCGCCGATCCCAAGGATCCGCGCAATCGGCGGCGGCGCTGCTCCATCCTGGTGCAGGACAAGGGCAAGACGATCCTGATCGACACCTCGCCGGACCTGCGGTCGCAACTTCTGGACGCCCAGGTCGAGCGCATCGACGCCGTGCTGTGGACCCACGAGCATGCCGACCAGGTGCACGGCATCGACGACGTGCGGCCCTACATGCTGCGCCAGGGGCCGATCGAGGCGTGGTCGGACGAACGCACCCATCGGATCCTGCTGCAGCGCTTCAGCTACTGCTTCGAGGCCGAGGACGGCTTCTACAATCCGATCTACCGCCATCACCGCATCGACGGGCCGTTCGTGGCCGCCGGCGTGGCCGTCCGGCCGTTCGTGCAGGACCACGGCATCGCCACCTCGCTCGGCTTCCGGCTCGGGCCCTTCGCCTATGCCAACGACTGCGTGACCCTGTCGGACGCCGCCCTGGAGGCGATGGCAGGCGTCGAGGTGCTGGTCGTCGACGCCATCCGCTACCGCCCGCACCCGACCCACGCCCATCTCGATCGTGCCCTGGGGTGGATCGAAAGGATCGCGCCCAAGCGGGCTTTTTTGACCAATCTCCACGTCGATATGGACTATGCTGAGCTCGATCGACTGACGCCGGCCCATGTCCAGCCCTGCCACGACGGGTTGGTCATAGAAGTGAATGGAGAATAATCCATTATTATCAGACGATTGGATGAAAATTCTCATCCGAAAGGCGAGGCGAGACAAAAAGAGTCCGGTCGCCGCTTGTTCCTGCTGGGCAGCCTTGCGGCCTGCTTGGCGCCGCTGCCTGCCGTCGCCGCAGACCTCGATGCCGGCGGTCTGACGTTTCGGGACTTCTCCACGAACGACAACGGCGCGAGCTTCAACCGCGGCGACCCGATGATGGCCGGCGGGCCCAACCAAGTATCGTCCAAGGTCCTCGGAGTCGATAGCGACAAGGGGTTGGCGCGGCTGCAGTTCAGCTCGATCCGTATCGTGGTGTCCCTGCCGCTGGGCTGGCAGGCCACCGAGGACTGGGAGCGTGGCGTGGCGTACAGCTCGGACAAGCACTATCGGCTGATCGTCTGGCGGGTCGATTTCGCCTTCGAGGGCGTCAAGGACGCCGAGCACTATGCCGCCACCAAGACCGGCTCGATCCAGGCCCGCCGACCCAGCATCCAGGCCCAGGCCCGCAAGCTCGGCGACGGCACCTTCCTGATCGTCTACGAGAACGTGCCCAGGGGCCAAGGCGACAGCGAGCCGCGCACCGTGTTCGACCTCGTGATGCAGCGGCCGGGCAACCCGAAGGAGGGTGTCCTGATGACACTCGGTGTGCCAGCCAGCGACGCGGCACGCGGGATGAAGCTGCTGGCCCTTTTAAAGCAGAGTATGAGTATTATTTGGTAATTTGTTGATATTTATATAATCCATATATTTGTCATAATATATATTATACGATAATCGGAATTGAGGATAAGCGTCATGGCGTCCGAACGTCCCACGGCGGATTCGCTGCCCCGCGAGCCGATGGCCCGCCTGCTCGCCGTCATGGCCTGGCTGCGCGACCGCCGGCACGGCTGCCCGTGGGACATCGACCAGACCTTCCGGACCATCGCGCCGTACACCATCGAGGAAGCCTACGAGGTGGCCGACGCCATCGAGCGCGACGACCTGGCTGCACTCAAGGAGGAGCTGGGCGACCTCCTGCTGCAGGTCGTCTACCACTCCCAGATGGCAAGCGAGACAGGCGCCTTCGGCTTCACCGAGGTGGCGGCCGCCGTGGCCGACAAGATGGTCGACCGGCATCCCCATGTGTTCGGCGACGCCAAGATCGACACCGCCGAGGCCCAGACCGTGTCCTGGGAGGCGCGCAAGGCGGCCGAGCGGGCGGCCAAGGGGAAGGAGCCGGCCAGCTCCCTGGACGGCGTGGCGCGGGCCCTCCCCGCCCTGTTGCGGGCCGAAAAGATCCAGAAGCGGGCGGCCCGGGTCGGCTTCGACTGGAAGCAGACGGGGCCGGTCATAGACAAGATCGAGGAGGAGCTGGGCGAGCTCAGGACTGAGCTGGCCGCCCGCACCGTGGACCAGGAGCGCCTCAGCGACGAACTGGGCGACGTGCTGTTCGCCGTCGCCAACCTCGCCCGCCATTGCAAGGTCGACCCCGAGGCGGCGCTCCGCGCCACCAACGACAAGTTCGAGCGCCGCTTCCGCCACATCGAGAAGCGTCTGGCCGAGGCCGGCCGCAAGCCCGCCGACGCGACACTCGAGGAGATGGAAGCGCTCTGGCAGGAGGCGAAGACGAAGGCGTAACTAAACCTTCGGCAGCCCCGCCAGCAGCGGCATGCATACCGCCTCGAACAGCGTGCGCACCTGGGTCAAGGTCTGTGGATGGATGGCGGTGATCAGGCCGCCGTTGATCGGCTGGGCCGGCGCATAAGGATTACCGTCGAAGCGCTGCGCCTCGCCGCCTGCTTCCGCGACCATCAGCGTTCCCGCCGCGTGATCCCACGGCTTGGTCATGCGGTAGAGGTTGAAATCCGCCCGGCCGGCCAGGATCTCGAGATATTCCGCGCCTGCGCAATTCAAGGTCGAGACACGTCCCAGCGTGCGCCGTCTGGCCGGTGGAAGCTGGCGATCGAATTCCTTGCGGACCTTGTAGCCGACATAGCCGATCGGCGGACGCGCCGGCTTCGGTCGTTTGACCGCCGCGCCGTCAAGGGTGACCCCTTCTCCCTTCAGAACCACCGCCATGTTTCCGTGCGGCACGTCAAGGATCCAGCCGCCCACTGCCACGGTGTCACGCACCAGGCAGACGATCATGGCGAAGCGGTCCTTGCCGGCTGCGAAGTTGGCGGTGCCGTCGAGCGGATCGACGACCCAGCATGTCTCGCCCGGCCGGGCGATCAGGTCAACGAGCCCGGGCTCCTTCTCGACCGCCTCCTCGCCCACCACCGGCACGCCGGGCAGGATCTTGGCCAAGCCGACCGCGAGCCGCTGCTCGGACGCCTCGTCGGCCACGGTGACGACGTCACCTGGCCGCTTCATGCGGATGTCTTCTTTGGCGAGCGAACGGAAGCGCGGCAGCAGCTCGGCCGCTGCCGTCTCGCGCATCAACTCGGCGACCCGCTGGGCATCGGCCGAGCTCAGCATGTCGTCAGCCGACGATGCCGAACAGGTCCTCTTCCTTGAGGATCACGTGGTCGGCGCCGCCGAGCTTGACCTCGGTGCCCGACCACTTGCCGTAGATCACCTTGTCGCCGACCTTGACGTCGAGGGCGAGCAGACGGCCGTCCTCCAGGCGCTTGCCCTTGCCGACGGCAACGACCTCGCCCTGCATGGGCTTCTCCTGGGCGGTGTCGGGGATGATGATGCCGGTCTTGGTCTTGGTCTCGGCGGACATCGGCTTTAGCAGCAGCCGATCGTGCAAGGGCTTGAATTTCATGGTCTTTCCTTCATCTGGATGGGGCCGCTTATAGGTAGCTGGGAAGCCCAGTGTCAACGCGCCAGCCTGCGTTCGAACTGAGCCGAGGCGGCGGCATCCAGCGCGACCGTCAGCCGCGCGATCTCGCCGTCGTCGTGTCGGCTCCTCACCTCGCCATGGCGGTAGAGCCAGGCAATGGTGGCGCCATCGCTGAGCGGCACCGCTACCTCGCGCGCCTCGCCGGCGCGGCCGAGGAACCCGCCGATCGCCTCGAGGAGCTGGTCGACGCCCTCCCCGGTCATGGCCGAGACCGGATACTGCCGCGCGCGCTCGGCGCCGGTGTGGGATCGGGTTTCCAGCCGCCGGCGCACATCGCATGGCAGCGCATCGATCTTGTTCAGCGCCTCGATGATCGGCCGCCCTCCCCCTTCCTCGACGACGCCGAGATCGTGCAGCACGGCCTCGACGTCGGCGCGCTGCTGTTCGCTGTCGGGATGGGCGATGTCGCGGACATGCACGATCAGGTCGGCCTCCAGCACCTCCTCGAGCGTGGCACGGAAGGCCTCGACCAGATGGGTCGGCAGGTCGGACACGAAGCCGACCGTGTCGGAGATCACGCAGGACTTGCCGTTGGGCAGCTTGATCGACCGCATGGTGGGATCGAGCGTGGCGAACAGCAGGTCCTTGGCCACCACCGCAGCGCCGCTCAGCCGATTGAACAGCGTCGACTTGCCGGCATTGGTGTAGCCGACCAGCGCCACCGTCGGCAGGCGCGCCTTGCGGCGGCCGGCGCGATTGACGGCGCGCGTGCGGCGCACGCCTTCGAGGTCGCGCTTGATGCGCACGATTCGCTCGCCGATCAGGCGGCGGTCGATTTCGATCTGCGATTCGCCGGGGCCGCCCAGGAAGCCGAAGCCGCCGCGCTGGCGTTCCAAGTGAGTCCACGACCGCACCAGGCGGCCGCGCTGATAGTCGAGTGCGGCCAGTTCGACCTGCAGGCGGCCTTCATGCGTGAGGGCGCGCGCGCCGAAGATCTCCAGGATGAGCCCGGTGCGGTCGATGACCTTGGCCTCCAGCGCCTTTTCGAGGTTGCGCTGCTGCACGGGTGTCAGCCGATCGTCGACGACGACCAAGCCGATCCCCTGCTCCTCCACATTGGCCTTCACGCGCTCGACCACGCCCTTGCCGATCAACGTGGCCGGCGTGACGCGGCGCAGCGGCACGGTCTCGGCCAGACACACATCGAGATCGATGGCGCGGGCGAGCCCGACCGCCTCCTCGAGCTTGGCGTCGCGATTACGCTCCTCACGGTGCACACCCGGCGCATAAGGCGACAGCACGGCCGCGACCGTCCGCGGCCGGGCGGTGTCCTCGGCCTTGCGCTTGCGCCTTTGGTGTCCGTTCAGCTCGTGGTTTTCGCTCAAATCAACCCGCTGCGTCGGCCTTGTCGCCGTCGAACAGCTGCACCGGCGTGACCGGCATGATGGTCGAGATCGCGTGCTTGTAGACAAGCTGCGAATGGCCGTCGCGGCGCAGCAGCACCGAGAAATTGTCGAACCAGGTAACGATCCCCTGCAGTTTCACGCCGTTCACAAGGAAGATCGTGACGGGTGTCTTGTTCTTGCGCAGGTGGTTCAGGAAGACGTCCTGAACGTTCTGTGCCTTTTCACTCATGTTCTTGGCCTCTTGCTGGGCGTCCGGCTGCTTTTTGGGCAGCCGTTGGAAAGGCGCGAGTCTCTACCCGCTACCGAGTTAACGCAAATATAGGGGACGATCAGGTCAAAGCAATGCCACCAGGTGATTACAATTCCGTGCTCTTAGCCGCGGCGGATGGTCCAGCAACAGGCCCGTCAGCTCCTCGGCGCCGCCCACCAGAACCGGCAGACAGCCGGCCGCATGGGCGCATTTCAGGTCCGCCGGGGTGTCGCCGACCATCCATACCGTCTCGTCCGGGGCAATTCCCGTGCCGTCGAGGGCCTTGAAGATCGGGTCGGGTGCGGGTTTGTCGCGCAAGCAGTCGCGCGCCCCCACCGCCCGCTGGATCCAGCGCTGCCAGCCGAGATGGGTCAGTTCGGCCCGCAGGTTGTCGCCGACCTTGTTGCTCACCACCGCGACATAGCAGCCGAGTTCGTGGCAGTGCTCCAGCAGCTCGACTGCACCCGGCAAGGGCGACAGCCGCTCGAGATGGATGCGATGGAAGGTCTCGTAGAACACTTTCTCGGCTTCGCCCGCGCGGGGGCCGAACAACGCGGGAAAGGCATCGCGCAGCGAACCGTGCGCCCGATCACGCACCTCTTGCGCCGTCCACGGCGTCTGGCCCAGCGCCGCGAAGGTATTGTGATAGCACTCGACGATGGTCGGCCAAGTGTCGACCAGCGTGTTGTCCCAATCGAACAGGATGGCGCGCGGCGGCGTTAGACCTTGCGGTCTGCTCACGTAACCGCCTCGCCGTCGGCCGCGAAGCGCACGTATTCTTCGCGCAGCCGCCGCGCTGTCGGGCCGACCTTGCCGTCGCCCACGACGTCGCCGTCGATCCTGACCACCGGCGTCACGAACGAGGTGGCGCTGGTGATGAAGGCTTCCTTGGCGTCCTTGGCCTCGGCCAGGGTGAAGGGCCGCTCGACCAGCGTCAGCTGCAGGTCTCCGGCCAGCACCTTCAACGTGTGGCGCGTGATGCCGGCCAGGATGGCGTTGTCGGTGGCGCGGGTGACCAGTTCGCCGGCCTTGGTGACGATCCAGGCATTGGTCGAGGCGCCCTCGGTCACGTTGCCCTTGCCGTCGATCAGCCAGGCCTCGTAGGCGCCGCTCTCGCGCGCCGCCTGCTTGGCGAGCACGTTGGGCAGCAACGCCACCGTCTTGATGTCGCAACGCTGCCAACGGATGTCGGGATGGCTCTTCACCGCGATACCGGGACCGGGATCGGCCTCCGCCCGCTTGCTGTTCTTGGTCGTGAGCACCAGCGCGGGCTTCACCGGCTTGGTCGGGAAAGCATGGTCGCGCCGCGCCACGCCGCGCGTCACCTGCATGTAGACCAGCCCGTCGCGCAGGCGGTTGCGGCGCATCAGCTCGCGGATGATGAAGCCCAAGGTCGGCCGCGCTACCGGCCAGTCGATGCGCAACTCGCCCAGCGAGCGCCCCAGCCGGTCGATGTGCAGCGTTTCGTCTATGAGCTTGCCGTCGCGCACGCCCACGACCTCGTAGACGCCGTCGGCCAGCTGATAGCCGCGGTCCTCGACGTGCACGCTCGCCTCGCGGTGATCGACATAGCGTCCATTTACGTAGGCATAACGCGCCATCCCTTACGCTCCTCGAGTCTCGATCGCGGCCTCGCCGCCGTTGCGATCGTCCACGGCACCGCCATGCAGGCCGAGCGACTTCAATTTGCGGTGCAGCGCCGAGCGCTCCATGCCGACGAAGGTCGCGGTGCGCGAGATGTTGCCGCCGAAGCGCGTCACCTGGGCGAGCAGGTACTCGCGCTCGAAGACCTCGCGCGCATCGCGCAGCGGCAATTGCATGATCTCGCCGCCCTTCTCCCAGCGCAGCACCGAGGGGGCGTCTTCGCTGACGTCGTTGGGCAGGGCATCGGCGCGGATCGGCCCGCCGCCGGACGGCGCCAGGATCAGCAGGCGCTCGATGACGTTGCGCAGTTGGCGCACGTTGCCCGGCCAGTCGTGACCCTGGAGGGCGGCCAGCGTGTCTTCGCCGATCGGCCGCGCCGGCAGGCCGGTGGCGTCGGCGACGCGCTGCAACAGGTCGTTGGCGACTTCGGGGATATCCTCGCGCCGCTCGCTGAGCGGCGGCACGCGCAAGCCCACGACGTTCAACCGATGAAAAAGCTCCTCGCGGAAAGTGCCGGCCGCGATCTCGTCCTGCAAGGCATGCGTAGTCGAGGCCAGCACGCGGACATCGACCTCGACCTTGGTCGTGCCGCCATCACGGGTGAAGGACTGTTCCTGCAGCACGCGCGCCAGGCGGCTCTGCAACGGCATCGGCAGGTCGGCGACCTCCTTCAGGAGCAGCGTGCCGCCATGGGCCATCTCGAAGGCGCCCGAGACGCGCAGCGAATCGGCCGCACTTTCGCCATCGGTGCCGAACAGCTCGAGCTCCAGCCGCTCGGCCGGCATGGCCGAGCAGTTGACCACGACGAACGGCCCATCCGCCCGCTTGGAACCCTGGTGGATCAGCCGCGCCACGGTCTCCTTGCCGGCGCCTGAGGGGCCGGTGATCAGCACGCGGCTGCCGGTCGGCGCCACGCGGTCGAGCTGGCTGCGCACGTTTGCGGCCGCGCCCGACGAGCCCACGAACGTCACCTCGCCGCCCGCTCTGCGGCGCAGGCTCGCATTCTCGCGCCGCAGCCGGTCGGCCTCGATGGCGCGGTCGACCACGAGCAGCAGGCGATCGGCCTTGAACGGCTTCTCGATGAAGTCGTAGGCGCCGGTTTTGATCGCCGACACGGCAGTGTCGATTGTGCCGTGGCCGCTGATCATGACCACCGGCACCGGCGGCTCCTCGCGGCGGATCACTTCCAGGAGCTGCAGGCCATCAAGCTCGCTGCCCTGCAACCAGACGTCGAGGATCACCAACGCCGGCCGGCGCTGGCGCACGGCGTCGATGGCCTCGGTGCTGTTGTGGGCGCGGCGGGCGGCGTGGCCCTCATCCTCCAGGATGCCCGCGATCAGCGTACAGATGTCGCGCTCGTCGTCGACGATGAGAATATCGTGGCCCATGACTCTATCAAACTGTCCGCGATCTTACGTGCGGATCATTGTGCGGCCGTCGCGTGCGAACGTACCGACGCGATTTCCTTCGCGTCACGCCGGAATACCAGACTGATGCGCGCACCGCCACCCTCGCGGTCATCCAGCGCGAGATAGCCGCCATGATCTTCCATGATCTTCTTGACGATCGCGAGTCCCAGCCCGGTGCCCTTGCTGCGTGTGGTCATATACGGCTCGGTGAGCCGCTCGCGGCCTTCCTTGGGCAGGCCCTTGCCGTTGTCGTCGACGATGATGCGCGCCGTTGCGTCATCGTCGCGCAGCGTCAACGTGATCTCGCCCGGCGGCAGGGTCTTGCCGGGTGCCGCCTCCCTGCCCTCGATCGCCTCGGCTGAATTCTTGAGGATATTGGTCAGGACCTGTGCCACCTGCCGGCGGTCGCAGATCAACGGCACCGGACGATCGGGCAAGGTCGAGACGTAGCGGATGTCGGGATTGCCGTTGCGCTGCAGGAACAGCGCCTGCTGGCACAGCTCCTTGGCGTCCTCGGGCTTCACCGTCGGCCGCGGCATGCGGGCGAAGGACGAGAACTCGTCGACCATGCGGCCGATGTCGCCGACCTGGCGGATGATGGTGTCGGTGCAGATCGAGAAGGTCTCCGGGTCCTCCTTGATCTGCTTGAGGTAGCGGCGCTTCAGCCGCTCGGCCGAGAGCTGGATCGGCGTCAGCGGGTTCTTGATCTCGTGCGCGATGCGGCGCGCCACGTCGCCCCACGCCGCCATGCGCTGCGCCGACATCAGATCGGTCACGTCGTCGAAGGTGACGACCGAGCCCGCGTCAGACGCCGCACTGATGCGCACCAGCAGGATGCGCCGCGTGCCGCCCTGCAGGATCTCGACCTGGCCCTGGGTGAGCCGATCCGGTCGCTCGCCCGCCTGCTCGACCAGCGGCGCCAGCTCCGGCATCACGGCGATCAGCGGGCGCTCGACCACGCCATCCTCGGGCAAGGCCAGCAGCTCGAGCGCCGAGCGGTTGGTGCGGGTGATGATGCCCGCGCTGTCGACGCTCAGGACGCCGGCAGAGACGCCGGCCAGCACCGCGTCGGTCAGCCGCCGCCTGGTGTCGAGCTCCTTGTTGGCATCGATGAGGTCGCCGCGCTGCTGCTCGATTTGGCTCGCCATGCGGTTGAACGAGCGCGCGAGCTGGCCCAGCTCGTCGTTGGGCGGCCCCTCCTCGACGCGCGCCGTCAGGTCGCCGCCCCTCACCCGCTCGGCCGCGGCCATCAGCCCGCCGATCGGTTCGGTCAGTCGCGAGGCGAACAGGATGGCGAGCCACACGGCGGCCAGCAGCATCAAGAGCGCGATGGCGCCGCAGACGACGAAGATCAGGAGCTGGCTGCGCTGCATGGCCTGCTCGATCTGAGAGTAGAAGGAGCCGGCGAACTCGATCTTCTTGATGTAGTCGACGACGCGCAGGTCGACGGAATGGCCAGTGACCAGGAACAGCGGCTCGCCGACGAAGAGCAGCATGACGAAGTAGGCGCCGTTGGGCGCCTGGATCTCGACCGGCCCGTTCTGGTTGACGGCACGCCACATGGCCTGCGCTGGGGGCATCGGATCCTTGAGGCCCGTACTGTTAGGCGCCACGGCCCGCTCCAGCACGCCCTTGTCGGGAGCGTCCTTGTCGGTATCGATGACGATCGCCTCGATGATCGGTCGGCCGTCGATCAGCCGCTCGAGCAGCGCCGTCGTCGCCGCCTGGTCGCGCACGCCGTCGATGCCCAGCGCCTGCAGCGGAGCCGAGATCGCGCCGACATCGCGCAGGATCTCTTCTTCACGCGCGCGCCGCACCGGCTCGCCGATCGCCCGCGCGGCCTCGTACGAGGCCTGGGCCGGCTTGACCACGAAGTCGGTGAGGTTGATGACCAGCAGCGACAGGATGATCGCGACGATCAGCGTCGGCGTGATGGTGAACAGGCTGCACACCAGCACCAGCCTCATGTGCAGGCGCGAGCCAGCGGCACCGCGCCGCCGGTCGAGCCAGAGCTGGGTCAGTCGTACCGCCAGCAGCGCCACCAGCGCCACGGCGATCACCAGGTCGGCGACCAGCAGGCCGGTGATCCAGCCGCGCGTGCTCAGGGCGGTGGGGACAAAGCCCGCCAGCCAAGCATAGGTGGCGGCGCCGGCAAGCATGGCGAGCACGGCCAGCGACACGGCGGCGGCGCGGCCGCCCAGCCTGCGGGCCACCGCCGCGGTCGCATCGCCCAAGCGTGAAACGCCCAGCGCAGCTGTCACTATAGTCACCCGCCTCGGCGGACCTGCGGCGTGCGTACCACGGGAACGTCGAGGTCCTTGATCTTCTTGCGCAACGTATTGCGATTGAGCCCCAAGAGACGGGCGGCGCGCAACTGATTCCCGCGCGTTGCCCCAAGGGCCAGGGACAAGAGCGGACGCTCGACCTCGGAAATGACACGATCGTACATGCCGTCCGGCGGCAGCCGATCGCCGTGAGCCGCGAACAGTGCCTGCAAATGGCGGTCGACGGCATCGCCCAGTGACACGTCGGAGGCCACGGAGCCGCCCGCGGCAGGCTCCGGTTCGATCGCCGACATGGCGTCGGCCAGCTCCGCCTCGATGGTCTCGACGCCGATCACTTCTTCCGAGTAGAGCGCCGACAGGCGACGTACCAGATTGACCAGCTCACGCACGTTGCCCGGCCAGCGATGCTGCTTCAGACGCGCCATCGCCTCGGGCGACAGGACCTTGGCGGGCAGGCCGTCGGCCGTCGCCGCCTGCAGGTAGTGATTGGCAAGCTCGGGAATGTCGTCGAGCCGCTCGCGCAAGGGCGGCAGGCGAATGGGCACGACGTTCAGGCGATAGAACAGGTCCTCGCGGAACAGCCCCTGCTGGATCAGTCGGCGCAGGTCGCGATGCGTGGCGGCGACGATGCGCACATTGGCCTTGATCGGCGTGCGGCCGCCGACGGTGGTGTATTCACCTTCCTGCAGCACGCGCAGCAGCCGCGTCTGCGCCTCGGGCGGCATGTCGCCGATCTCGTCGAGGAACAGCGTGCCGCCGGAAGCCTGCTCGAACTTGCCGGCCGAACGCTGGACGGCGCCGGTGAACGCGCCGCGCTCGTGGCCGAACAGCTCGCTTTCGATCAGTTCGCGCGGGATCGCCGCCATGTTGAGCGCCACGAACGGCCCTTTGCGGCGCTTGCCATAGTCGTGCAGCGCGCGCGCCACCAGCTCCTTGCCCGCGCCCGATTCACCGGTGACCATCACCGTGAGGTCGGTCGACATCAGCCGGGCCAGCGCCCGGTAGATCTCCTGCATGGCAGGCGACCGGCCGATCAGCGGCAGGCGCTCGCCTTCCTCTGGCGGCTGCGCAGCGCGCTGCATCGGCGTCGCTGGCGCCGACAGCGCGCGGTTCACGACCGAGATCAGCTCGTTCAGGTCGAACGGCTTGGGCAGATATTCGAAGGCGCCGCGCTCGGTGGCGCGCACCGCCGTGAGCAGCGTCGACTGCGCGCTCATGACGATGATGCGCAGATCGGGTCGCAGCTTGCGGATGCGCGGTACGAGGTCGAGCCCATTCTCGTCAGGCATCACCACGTCGGTGATGACCAGCTGCCCCTCACCTTCCTGGACCCACTGCCACAGGGTCGAGGCAGCGCCCGTGCTGCGGACATTGTGGCCCTGCCGGCCCAGCGCCTGATGCAGGACGGTGCGGATCGCCCGGTCGTCGTCGGCGACCAGGATGGTGCTGGCGCTCATGAATGGGCCTGACGAGACTGCAACGGCAACATAACCCTAAAAGTCGTACGGCCGGGCTCGCTCTCGAATTCGATCGCCCCGCCGTGGTCGTTGATGATCTTCGCTACCAAAGCAAGACCCAGGCCAGTTCCGGTCGGCTTGTTCGTGACGAAGGCGTCAAACAGGTGGGCGCGGATTTCTTCAGACACCCCGCGGCCATTGTCCCGGACCGAGACCACCAGGGGCAGGTTGACCTTGGCCTGCTGGCCGGGGACGGCCAGGCGCAGGCCGTGGCGGTAGGCTGTGGACAACTCGATTTCGCGCTCGCCGTCGCCCGGCACCTCGCAGGCGTTCTTGACCAGGTTCAGGAAGACCTGGATGAGCTGGTCGCGGTCGCCATGCACGTCGGGCAGCGAGGGGTCGTAAGTCTCGACGAAGCGCACGCCTTTGCCGAAGCCGTTCTGGGAGATGCGCAGGACGTGGTTCAGCACCTGGTGGATATTGATCGGACTGCGGTCGATCGGCCGGCCGTCGGCGAAAGCCTCCATGCGGTCGACCAGGGCGACGATGCGGTCGGTCTCCTCGCAGATCAGGCCGGTCAGCTCGCGCTCGGAATCGGGCACCGACTGCTCGAGGAGCTGGGCGGCGCCGCGGATGCCCGACAAGGGGTTCTTCACCTCGTGCGCCAGCATGGCGGCCAGCGCGCTCACCGAGCGGGCGGCGCTGCGATGCGACATCTGGCGATCGATGTTGCGGGCGATGGTTTGCTCGACCAAGGAGACCGCGACCAGGCCATCACTGTCGACGATCGGCGAGAGGCGCAGCGCGCAGAACCGGTTGCCGATGCGCGGCGATGCGAGCGTCACGCCGTTCTCGGCGACCGCGCCGCCCGTCATGAGCACCTGCTCGAGCAGGGAGAAGAGCGGCGTGTCTTCGGGCACGAACTCGTCGAGCGGATGGCCGACCAGGCGCGTGCGGCCGACGCCGAAGAACTGCTCGGCCGACAGGTTGGCGTAGTGGATCAGCCCCCGCGCATCGACCACGACGATCGCCTCCGACAGCGAATCGAGGAGCGCCGTCGGAAACTGATCGCTTCCCGCGTTGGCGCGCTTGAGGGGCTGCACCGCCATTCTAGGCGGCCTGCCGGTCGAGGTTGGGCAGGAAGAACGCGGCCAGCATGGTGCGCACCTTGGCGGGATCGGTCTCGCGGTTCACGACGGCGCGGAACTCGGCCGATGCCAGCAGGCCCTTGGAATACCAGCCCAAATGCTTGCGGGCCATGCGCACGCCGGTTTCCTGGCCGTAGTGCGACAGCATCGCCTCGAAGTGCGCGCGCACGATGGCGTACTGCTCGGCAAGCGACGGATCGGGGAGCCGCTCGCCGGTTCGCAGGTAGTGGATCGCCTGGTTCAGGAACCACGGCCGGCCATAGGCGCCACGGCCGATCATCACACCGTCGGCGCCCGACTGTTCAAGCGCGGTATCGACGTCGTCGAGGGTGTTGATGTCGCCGTTCACGATCACCGGCAGCTTGGTCGCCGACTTGACGTTGGTCACGAACGCCCAGTCGGCGTGACCGTCATAGAACTGGCAGCGCGTGCGGCCGTGGACGGTCAGCATGCGGATGCCGCACTCTTCGGCGATGCGCGCGAGGTTGGGTGCGTTGCGATTGTTCGCATCCCAGCCCGTGCGCATCTTCAACGTCACCGGAAGCTTCACCGCCTTCGCGGTGGCATCGAGGATCTTCGCGGCATGGACCTCGTCGCGCATCAGCGACGAGCCGGCATGGCCGTTCACGACCTTCTTCACCGGACAGCCGAAGTTGATGTCGATGATGGCAGCGCCGCGGTCCTCGTTCAGCTTGGCCGCGTCGGCCATGACCTCGGGCTCGCAGCCGGCGAGTTGCACCGACATCGGGAACTCCTCCGGCGAATTCTTGGCCATCAGCAGCGTCTTGCGGTTCTCGCGCACCATCGCCGCCGAAGCGATCATCTCGGACACGACCAAGCCCGCCCCACCCCGCTTCACCATCTGGCGGAAAGGCATGTCGGTCACGCCCGACATGGGAGCCAGGATGACAGGGTCCTCGATCCGAACGGGACCGATGGCCAAAGGAAGCAGACGCTTTGAGCAATCCATGTCTACTGATCAGTTTATAGGCATCTTGTGCAGTGCACAATAATTGGGCGAGCAATAGCGAGTCCCAGCGAGGTGCGCAAGCGGTCGCGAGTGCGCACCTGCTGGCTCAATGTTATCTAGCCGGCCGTGCCAACCTGCACCGCCCTGATCGTCGCCGGAGGCCGGGGGAGCCGCTTCGGAGGCCCCCTGCCCAAGCAATATGCCACTTTGGCGGGCCAACCCGTCCTGCGCCGCACCCTGGGGGTGTTCCAGGCGACACCGGGTATCGACCGCGTCCAGGTCGTCATCGCCCTTGGCGATGAAGACCACTATCAGGCCGCCGTCGAGGGACTGGGGCTGCCGCCGCCGGTCGTCGGGGGCGAAAGCCGGCAACAATCTGTCCTGAACGGACTGGAAGCCCTGGCAGCGCAGTTCCCGGACCTAGTGGCCATCCACGATGCCGCCCGGCCCTTCGTGCGGGTGTCCGACATCATCGGCTGCCTGGAGGCCTTGCGCCCCGGCATCGACGGAGCCGTGCTGGGCGTGCCGCTCGCCGACACCCTGAAGAAAGTCGACGAGGCTGGCGTGCTCGCCGGGACCGTGCCGCGGTCCGGCCTGTGGCGGGCGCAGACGCCGCAAATCTTCCGCTTTGGCAAGCTGCTCGCCGCGCATCGGGCAGCGGCGTCGCTGGCCAGGCACGAGGCGACCGCCCTCACCGACGATGCTGCGGTCGCCGAGCGCGCCGGCATGCGCGTCGTCATGGTCGAAGGGCACGACGACAACCGCAAGATCACCACGGCGGGTGACATGGTCTCGACGATGGAAACGCGCACCGCCTTCGGCTTCGACGTGCACGGCTTCGCCGCCGGCAGCCAGGTGATGCTGGGCGGCGTCGCCATCCCGCATGGCCGGACGCTGGCCGGCCATTCCGATGCCGACGTGGCCCTGCATGCCCTGACCGATGCGCTGCTGGGCACGATCGGCGCCGGTGACATCGGCAAGCATTTCCCGCCGTCCGATCCGCAATGGCGCGGCGTGTCGTCCGATCGCTTCCTGCGCCATGCCGTCGGTCTGCTGGACGCGGCCGGCGGGCGCATCGTCCACCTCGATCTCACCCTGGTCTGCGAGGCGCCGCGCATCGGCCCGCACCGCGAAGCCATGGTCGAAAGCATTGCTCGCATCGCCGGCATCGAGCGTGACAGAGTAAGCGTGAAGGCGACGACGACAGAGGGCCTCGGCTTCATCGGCCGCCGGGAGGGCATCGCCGCGCAGGCGGTGGCTACCGTCGAGGTGCCGAGGAAGTAGACTGTCATCCTGAGCGCAGCGAAGGATCTCGTGCTGGTTGCAGCGGCGATGCGGTCCTTCGCTGCGCTCAGGACGACATGGGGATTGCGAATGTTCGATCACGAGATGAGAGACGCCGCCGAACGCGTCCTGCATGCCTGTCGCAAGCGCGGCCTGAAGCTGGTCACCGCCGAATCCTGTACCGGCGGTCTGGTCGCCGCGACCCTGACGGCGATCGCGGGGTCGTCGGACGTGGTCGAGCGCGCCTATGTGACCTATGCCAACGAGGCCAAGCGCGAGATGCTGGGCGTACCGTGGGATGCCCTGATGGGCCATGGCGCGGTGAGCGATCCCGTGGCGCGTGCGATGGCTGCCGGTGCGCTCGCCCGTTCAGGCGTTGATCTTGCGGTGTCGGTCACCGGCGTCGCCGGTCCCGGCGGCGGCACGGCAGAAAAGCCGGTCGGACTCGTCCACTTCGCCGGCGCGCGCGTCGGCCACGACATCATCGCCGAGCGTCACGTCTTCCCGGGCGACCGCGACACCATCCGTCGCGTGTCGGTGATCACCGCGTTGACGATATTGGCGTCGCTGGCCGAGCGCTAGATTTGCCGTAGAGCTGCTTGGCGCGTGCCTCGAAGGCGGTGACCATGCGCCTCACCGCCTCGGCGAACAGCAATCGAACGGTCTGCTGCAGCAGGATCGAGCGGAAATCGAACTCCAACTCGAAGTCGATTAGGCAGCCGTCGGGATGCGGATGGAAGATCCAGCGGCTGACCAACCGGCGGAACGGTCCTTCGATGCCTATGGTGTCGATGCGCGGGCCGTCCGGCGCTTCGGGCGCCAGCACGACGCGCGACGCGAATTTCTCATGGAACGGTCCGAAGCCGATCGCCAGCTCGGCGATCTGCACCGTCGGGCCCTCGCGCCGGCGGATTCGCCCGGCATGGCACCACGGCAGGAACTCAGGGTACCGCGGCACGTCAGCCACCAGCTCGAAGAGCTGCATGGGCGTGTACGCGACGACCCGCCGCTCGGTATGACGCGTAACGCTCAAACGAAACGGGCGGCGCGAGCGGCGCGCAACTGGGCGAAATCGTCGCCCGCGTGATAGCTCGAACGCGTCAGCGGCGAGGCCGAGACCATCAGGAAGCCCTTGGCGCGCGCCAACGTCGCCAGCTCGTCGAACTCGCCCGGCGTCCAGAAGCGGTCGATCGGCGCGTGCTTGGGCGTCGGCTGCAGGTATTGGCCGACGGTGAGGAAGTCGACGTCGGCGGCGCGCAGGTCGTCCATCACCTGCAGGATCTCCTCGCGCGTCTCGCCCAGCCCGACCATCAGGCCGGACTTGGTGAACATCGAGGGATCGATCTCCTTCACCTTGGAGAGCAGCCGCAACGAGGTGAAGTAGCGCGCGCCGGGACGGATCGTCGGATAGAGCCGCGGCACCGTCTCGAGATTGTGGTTGAACACGTCCGGACGAGCCGCGACCACCGTCTCGATGGCGCCATCCTTGCGCAGGAAGTCGGGTGTCAGCACCTCGACGGTCGTCGTCGGCGCCTGCTGGTGCAGTGCGGTTATGACTGCGGCGAAGTGCCCTGCCCCGCCGTCCGAGAGATCGTCGCGATCGACGGACGTGACCACGACATGGCCGAGGCCGAGCTTGCCGACGGCCTCGGCGATGTTGGCAGGTTCATGCGGGTTAAGCGCGCCCGGCTTGCCGGTGGCGACATTGCAGAAGGCGCAGGCCCGCGTGCAGGTGTCGCCCATGGTCATGAAGGTGGCGTGCTTCTGCTTCCAGCACTCGCCGATGTTGGGGCAGGCCGCCTCCTCGCACACCGTGGCGAGCCCGTACTGGCGCATCAGGCGCTTGGTCTCGGCATATTCCGGCGAGTTTGGCGCACGCACCCTGATCCAGTCCGGCTTGCGCCGGATCGGATTGTCTGGCCGGTGCGCCTTCTCGGGATGGCGCTCGGCTCGGCTCAGCGGGAGCTTGTCGAGGGTTCCGTCCATGACGGCCTAGATATGGAGCGTTCGCCCGTAGGCCGCCAGTACCGACTCGTGCATCATTTCCGACAGGGTGGGATGCGGGAATACCGTGGCCATCAGCTCGGCCTCGGTGGTCTCCAGCGTCTTGGCGACGCTGTAACCCTGGATCAGCTCGGTCACCTCGGCGCCGATCATGTGGGCGCCCAGAAGCTCGCCGGTCTTGGCGTCGAAGATGGTCTTGATGAAGCCCTCGGGTTCGCCCAGCGCGATCGCCTTGCCGTTGCCGATGAAGGGGAACTTGCCGACCTTGACCTGCAGGCCCTTGGCCTTGGCCGTGGCTTCCGTGAGTCCGATGCTGGCAACCTGCGGCTGGCAGTAGGTGCAGCCCGGGATGTTCTCGGTCTTCATCGGGTGGACGCCCTTCACGCCCGCGATCTTCTCCACCACCAGCACACCCTCGTGCATCGCCTTGTGGGCCAGCCACGGCGGGCCGGCGACATCGCCGATGGCATAGACGTTGGGCTCGCCGGTGAAACCCCACTGATCGATCACGATGTGGGTCTTCTCGATCTTCACCTTGGTGCCTTCCAGCCCCAGGTTCTCGACATTGCCGACGATGCCGACGGCGCTGATGACGCGATCGACGGCGATCTCCTGGTTCTTGCCGCCGGCCGTGATGGTGGCGGTGACGCTGTCCTTGCCCTTCTTCAGGTCGCCGACCGTGGCGCCGGTCAGGATCTTCATGCCCTGCTTCTCGAAGGTGCGCTTGGCGAAGGCCGAGACCTCCTCATCCTCCACGGGAAGGATGCGGTCGACCACCTCGGCCACCGTCACTTCCGCGCCCATGGTGCGATAGAAGCTCGCAAACTCGATGCCGATCGCGCCGGACCCGATCACCAAGAGTGATTTGGGGAACTCCGGCGGCACCATCGCTTCCTTGTAGGTCCAGACGAGCTTGCCGTCGGACTCCAGGCCGGGAAGCTGGCGCGCGCGCGCACCGGTCGCCAGGATCACGTTCTTGGCGGTGAGCACCAGGTTGCTCTTGTCGTTCATCGCCACGGCGAGCTTGCGCTGGCCGCCTTGACTTCCGGCGAGCTTGGCCGCGCCGTCGAAGACCGTGATCTTGTTCTTCTTCATCAGGCCTCTGACGCCGTTGGAGAGCTGGTTCGCGACCTTGCGCGAGCGCTCGACGATCTTCTTGGGATCGTAGGAGACGTCCTTGACCGAGAGGCCGAACGAATCGGCGTGCTTGATCAGCCCGTAGACTTCCGAGGTGCGCAGCAGCGCCTTGGTCGGGATGCAGCCCCAGTTGAGGCAGATGCCGCCCATGTGCTCGCGCTCGACGACAGCGGTTTTCATGCCGAGCTGCGCGGCGCGGATGGCGGCGACGTAGCCGCCCGGCCCGCCGCCGACCACGATGATGTCGAAGCTGGTGTCGGCCATGGTGCGCTCCTAGACCAGCATAGAGGCCGGCTGCTCGACATAGGCGCGCAGCGTTTGCAGGAACTGCGCGCCCATGGCGCCGTCGACGACGCGATGATCGACCGCTAGCGTGCAGCTCATCATGTTGCGCACGACCATCTGGCCCTTACGCACCACCGCCCGCTCCTCGCCCATGCCAACCGCCAGGATCATGGCCTGCGGCGGGTTGATGATGGCGGCGAAGCTGTTGATGCCGAACATGCCCAGATTGGAGATGGTGAAGCCGCCACCCTGGAATTCGTCGAGCTTCAGCTTGCCGATCTTGGCGCGCGCGGCGAGGTCCTTCATCTCCGTCGCGACCTGGGCCAGGCCCTTCATGTCGGCGTTGCGCACGATCGGCGTGATCAGGCCGCGGTCGGTGGCGACGGCTACCGAGATGTCGACCGCGCCGTACTGGATCATCTCGTCCTCGGTCCACGAGGCGTTGCACTCGGGATGATCGCGCAGGGCCTTGGCGCAGGCCTTGATCATCATGTCGTTGACCGAGACCTTGCTGCCCCTCTTCTCAGCCACGGCGTTGATCGCCTGGCGCGCCGCGAGCAGCGCATCGATCTCGAGATCGACCGTCAGGTAGAAGTGCGGCACCGTCTGCTTGGACTCGAGCATGCGCCGCGCGATGACCTTGCGGATCGAGGTGTGCGGCACGCGCGTGTCGCCCGGCGCAACGAACACCGGCTGTGCGCCGGCCGCCGGTGCCGGCCGAGGCGCCGGCGCGGCTGCAGGGGCTTGAGCGGGCGCCGCACCCGGCTTAGCGGATTCGACATCGGCTTTGACGATGCGGCCGTTGGGTCCGCTGCCCTTGATGCGCGAAAGGTCGAGCCCCTTCTCCGCCGCGATTCGCTTGGCGAGCGGCGAGGCGAAGACGCGCCCGCCGCCCGCCGCGGCCGGCTGAGGCGCCGGAGCGACGGCAGGTGCGGCCTTGGGTGCGGACGGAGCCGGTGCAGCGGCGGGCGCGGGAGCCGATGCGGGCTTTGCTGCCGCGGGAGCTGAAGCGGGCGCAGCCGCATCCCTGGGAACTTCCTTCTCGCCCTCCTCCAGGAGGATGGCGATGACGGCGTTCACCTTCACGCCCTCGGCGCCTTCGGGCACGACGATCCGGCCGACCTCGCCTTCGTCGACCGCCTCGACCTCCATGGTCGCCTTGTCGGTCTCGATCTCGCAGATCACCTGGCCGGATTTGACGGTGTCGCCTTCTTTGACATGCCACTTGGCGAGCTTGCCCTCCGTCATGGTGGGCGACAGCGCGGGCATCAGGATGTTGATCGACATGGTCTTGGTCCCACGTCAGCGATTGCAGACTTCGCGGGCAGCCTCGACGATGTTCCCGGGCTGCGGCAGGGCCATCTTCTCGAGATTGGCGGCGTAAGGCAGCGGCACGTCGGCGCCGTGCACGCGCTTGACCGGCGCGTCGAGCCAGTCGAAGGCTTGCTCCATCATCTGGGCGGCGAGCTCCGAGCCGATCCCGGCAAATGCCCAGCCCTCCTCGACCGAGACCAGGCGGTTGGTCTTCTTGACCGAGTTGACGATGGTCTCGGTGTCGAACGGGCGAAGGCTGCGTAGATTGATCACCTCGGCATCGATACCCTGCTTGGCGAGCTCCTCGGCGGCGGCCAGCGCCTTGCCGACCATGATCGAGAACGCCGTGATGGTGACGTCCTTGCCCGGCCGCTCGATCTTGGCCCGACCGATCGGCAGCACGAAGTCAGGGTCCTCCGGCACGTCGAACGACTGGCCGTAGAGGATCTCGTTCTCGAGGAAGATCACCGGGTTGGGATCGCGGATGGCGGCCTTGAGCAGGCCCTTGGCATCGGCGGCGCTCCACGGTGCCAGCACGCGCAGGCCTGGAACGTGCGCATACCAGCTCGCATAGCACTGCGAGTGCTGAGCACCGACGCGCGCGGCCGCCCCGTTGGGACCGCGGAAGACGATCGGGCTCGTCATCTGGCCGCCCGACATGTAGTGGGTCTTGGCCGCGGAGTTGATGATCTGGTCCATCGCCTGCATGGCGAAGTTGAAGGTCATGAACTCGACGATCGGCTTCAGCCCACCGAACGCCGCGCCGACGCCCAGGCCGGCAAAGCCGTGCTCGGTGATCGGCGTGTCGATGACGCGCTTCGCGCCAAACTCCTCGAGCAGACCCTGGCTGACCTTGTAGGCGCCCTGATACTGCGCGACCTCCTCGCCCATCAGGAACACGCTGCCGTCCCGGCGCATCTCCTCGGCCATGGCATCGCGCAACGCCTCGCGCACGGTCATATGGGTCGTTTTGCCGGTCCATTCCGGCTCGGCGGCCGGCGCGGCTGAGACGGGAGCAGCGGCAGCAACGGGCGCGGCCTTTGCTGCAGCCGGCGCTTCAGCTTTTGGCGCTTCGGCTGCAGGTGCCACGGCGGCGGGCGCCGCCTTGGCCGCATCGGCGACGCTTTCGCCCTCGGCAGCGAGGACGAGGATCGGTGTGTTGACCTTCACGCCCTCGATACCTTCCTCGATCAGGATCCGGGCGACCGTGCCGTCATCGACCGCCTCGACTTCCATCGTCGCCTTGTCGGTCTCGATCTCGCAGATCACCTGGCCGGCTTTCACCGCATCGCCGACCTTCACATGCCACTTGGCCAGCTTGCCCTCGGTCATCGTCGGCGAGAGGGCTGGCATCAAAACCGGAATCGGCATGTATCAGGCTCCGACCAGGACGTCGGCCCACAGCTCGGAGGGATCGGGCTCGGGACTGTGTTGGGCGAACTCGGCGGCGTCGTTCACGATCTTGCGCATCTCGGCATCGACTGCCTTGAGTGCCGCTTCGTCGGTCATCTTCTCATCCAGCAGAGTCTTGCGCACATGGTCGATCGGATCGCGTTCGTTGCGATACTTGTCGACCTCTTCCTTGGTCCGGTACTTGGCCGGGTCGCTCATCGAGTGGCCGCGATAGCGATAGGTCTGCATCTCGAGGATGTAGGGACCGCCGTTACGGGCATGCTCGACCGCCTTCTCGCCCGCCGCCTTCACCGCCACGACGTCCATGCCGTCGACCCGCTCGCCCGGGATGCCGAAGGATTCGCCATGACGATAGAGCTCGGTGACGGCCGAGGCGCGCTCTACCGAGGTCCCCATGCCGTAGCGGTTGTTCTCGATGATGTAGACGGCCGGCAGCTTCCAGAGAGCCGCCATGTTCATGGCCTCGTAGACCTGGCCCTGGTTGGCGCTGCCGTCGCCGAAATAGGTCAGCGAGACGTTATCCTTGCCGTTGTACTTGTGAGCGAAGGCCAGCCCCGTGCCGATCGGCACCTGTGCGCCGACGATGCCGTGGCCGCCGTAGAAGTGCTTCTCGCGGCTGAACATGTGCATGGAGCCGCCCTTGCCCTTGGAGTAGCCGCTGGCGCGGCCCGTCAACTCGGCCATGACGCCCTTGGGATCCATGCCGGCCGCGAGCATGTGGCCGTGATCGCGGTACGAGGTGATGATGGCGTCTCCCAGCTTGACCGTAGACTGCATGCCGACCACGACCGCTTCCTGGCCGATATAGAGATGACAGAAGCCGCCGATCAGGCCCATGCCGTAAAGCTGGCCCGCCCGCTCCTCGAAGCGGCGGATCAAAAGCATGTCGTGATAGAAAGATTTGAGCTGGTCTGCGGTGACACTGTTGTCACCCGTGCCCGGGGGCTTGGTCGATGCCGTCGGCTTGGCGGGAGAAGGTTCGACCTTCGGCTTCGTGGCCGGCTTCGCCATTGATTTCCCCTCCGCTAGCGCAATTTCCGATCGGATGGAGCCGCAAGCGGCTCCATCCGATCGGAAATGCGTTTCCTCAACATCACGACCGTAGGACACTTTCCGTCCGGCTGATTCCAGCCGGACGGAAAGCGCTCTAATCCCGTTGCCGCTTATAGCATCGCCTGGAGCGATGTGGTTGATCTAGCAGCAAAAAACCAGCCGTCCGAGCGTGCGGCGCAGCATTTGAGAGAATGTTTGCAAGGGCCCCTTCGCACCGGACAGTTTGTTTCAGGCTGCCGCGAAGCGAACCTGATCAAGGCGTCACGCACGTGTCCGACGCGCCCCGGGCGCGTCTGACGCGCCCCTAACGCGTCGGCGTGAAGATGATGATGTCATCCTTGCGCGAGAAATTCAGCAGCACACGCGCCCGTTCATCGAGCATGTCGGGATCGAGGCTCTGGTTGCGCAGCGCGGCCACGCGCCGCTCCCAGATCTTCCGAGTCGTCTCGGCCTCGGCGAGGTTCTGCTCGGCGACCAGCACTTCGCGCTGCAAATGGACCATGGCGAGCAGGCCGCGATCACCATTCACCAGGTGATAGCCGAAGTACCCGAACACCGTGGCGAAAATGATCGGGGCCAGAATCTGACGTGGCCGCAACAACATATACGAACTTCCTGACACCATAAGGCAACATATGGTGTTGAGAAGTCAAGATTTTTCGGCCTGAGGTGCGGGTTGCCCCACCCTCGTGGGTCGCTCTTCAGGGTGAGGTGGCGCTGTTCGCCAGTCCGATCCTCACTCGCCTGTTGTGCCGCCCCTTGTTGTCGACCTTGAGGATGCGGATGGGTGGCGACTGGCCGGTCGAGGCCAGATGCGTGCCACCGCAGGCCTGGCGATCGAGGCCGACGATCTCGACGATGCGGATCTTGCCGTCGGGCGTGGGCGGCGGCGCCACGGAGCGGCTGCGGATCAGGCCGTGCTCGGCCTGGGCCTCGTGCATCGGCACGTAGGCGAAGCTCACCGGGATGTCCTGCCGGATGAGGTCGTTGATCGGGCCTTCGAGGGCACGCAGCCGATCACTGTCGGCGCCGGGCACGTCGAAGTCCATGCGCGCCGTGCCGTCGTCGGCCATCTGCACGCCGGTGACCAACGCACCGTCGAAGGCTTGGAAGACCAGCGCGTTCAGGATATGTGTGTCGGTGTGAAGCTGGCGCATCATACGCCGGAAATCCGGATCGACCGAGGCCTCGACACCGCCTGCGACTTCGCCCCGACTGTCGAGCAGATGCCACAGCTTGCCGGCGGAGTACTCGAAGCCCACGACCTTCGCCTCGCCGCCTTGCCAGCGGATCACGCCGCGGTCGGCGAGCTGGCCGCCGCCACCGGGATAGAAGGGCGATTGGACCAGCGCGACCTTACCGGGCCGCGCGTCGGCCACGTCGGTCTGCACGGTGAGGGTTTCAGGCTGCTCATGACAAAAGAGGTGCATGCAGCCTGATAGGCCGCCCACCGTCCACGGTATTGGCGAAAATTGCTGGAGCGGTTTTCGATCAGAAGGAACCGCGTGCGGTTCCTTCTGATCGGAAACGCGCGTACGGGAGATGTTCGTTTCACAGGGCACATTCCGTCCGACTGATTCCAGCCGGACGGAATGTGCCCTACGCGGCGGCTGCGGCGCGCGCGAATTGCGTGGGCGTGATGCCGTAGCAGCGCTTGAAGTGCTTGTTGAGTGCGCTCTGGTCATAAAAGCCCACGCCGGTCGCGACGTCGGCCAGCACCGGCGCATGCCGCAGCCGGCGACACGCCATGTTGAGCCGGACCTGCGTCAGGTATGCATGCGGCGTAAGGCCGACCGTGCGCTTGAACAAGCCGATGAGCTGGAAGGTTGTCAGCCCAACCTCGGCCGCCAGATCCTCCAGCCTGAGCTCCGAGGCATAGTCGGCATGCATGCGATCCTTCACCCGCGCCAAGAGTTGCCGGTCGACCGGCGCCGGCGGGATGCGGTCGCCGCCGCTGCCATGGCGCCGGAACAGCCGACCGAAGCTGCTGACCAGCAGCTCACGTTCGCGGAACACGTCGCGGCCTTCCTCAATGGCGCAATGCATCGCCATGAAGGCTTCGATCAGGTCGCGGTCGGCGAAGATGTTGTGTGTGAAGTACGGCACCCGCTCGATGCCGAGCCCGGCCGCGAGCTGGTCCAGCGCGGTCTGCGTCAGGTACATCGACCGGTACTGCCAGCGCTCGCTCCATCCCATCCAGCCGGCGTGCGGCTCGGCAGGATTGAAGACGAACAGCGTCGAGGGTGTCGCCTCCTCGACCTGGCCGCGGCTCTTGACCACCGAGCCGCCGTTCTCCGTCACGGCGACGACCAGCGCCTCGTGGATATGCGGCGGATACTCGTGGGTCGTGAAGTCGGCGCGCATCAGGCTGAGGCCGGTGAGATGCCGGTCCCACCAGTATTCGGTCGAGTTATTAGGATCGCTGCGAGCCACGCCCGAAAATACCGGGCCCGCCAATTTTAGCCAATACCGGGCCGTCGCCCCGCTCCTAGCCTGCGGCCATGTTGACCGAAGGCCAGCGGCAGATCCGTGACATGGCCCGCCAGCTCGCTGCCCGCGAACTGGCGCCGACGGCTGCCGAACGCGATCGTATCCCGCGCTTCCCGCGCGAAGCCTTCACCCGCATGGGCGAGCTCGGCATGCTGGGCATGACCGTGCCGGCCGAGTTCGACGGCGCCGGCACCGACTACATCTCCTATGCGCTCGCCATCATGGAGATCGCGGCCGCGGACGGCGCGTCGTCGACCGCGTTCCAGGTGCACAACTCACTGGTCTGCCTGCCCCTTCTGCGGCATGGCACACCGCAGCAGAAGGAGCGTTTCCTGCGTTCCCTCGCCCGCGGCGAACTGCTGGGCGCCTTCTGCCTCACCGAACCGGGCGCCGGCTCGGACGCCGCCGCGATCACGACGCGCGCCGAGCGTGCCGGCAACAAATTCGTCCTCAATGGCAGCAAGCAATTCATCACCTCCGGCCGCAGCGCCGACATCGCGCTGGTCTTTGCCGTGACGGACCCGGCCGCCGGCAAGCAGGGAATCTCCGCGTTCATCGTGCCGACGAAAACGCCCGGCTACACCGTGGCGCGCATCGAGCACACGATGGGACAGCGCTCGTCCGATCACTGCCATGTCGCGTTCGACAATTGCGAGATCCTGCCCGAGCAGATGCTCGGCGAGGAAGGCCAAGGGCTGAAGATTGCGCTGGGCAACCTCGAAGGCGGCCGCATCGGCGTCGCCGCCCAGTCGGTCGGCATGGCGCGCGCCGCCTACGACGCCGCCCTCGCCTATGCCAAGCAACGCCGCACCTTCGGCAAGGCCATCATCGAGCACCAGGCGGTCGCTTTCCGGCTGGCCGACATGGCGACATCGCTGCAGGCGGCCGAGCTGATGGTGCTGAACGCCGCGCGTCTGCGTGACGAAGGTCGGCCCTGCCTCAAGGAGGCATCGATGGCCAAGCTGTTCGCCTCGGAGATGGCCGAGAAGGTCTGCTCGGCCGCCATCCAGATCCATGGCGGCTACGGCTATCTCAACGACTTCCCGGTCGAGCGCATCTATCGCGACGTGCGCGTCACCACGATCTACGAAGGCACGTCCGACATCCAGCGGCTGGTGATCAGCCGCCAGCTCGCCAACGAAGCCCAGTTCGAAGGAGTGACCTGAAATGATCGCCCGCCTGTGGTGCGGCCGCGCCGCCGATGCCGCCAAGGCCGATGCCTACGTTCGGCATTTCACCGGCACCGTCACAGCAGAGCTCAAGGGCCTGTCGGGCCATCGCGGCGCCTGGCTGCTGTGCCGCGAGATCGATGGTCGCACGGAGTTCATCGCCCTGACGCTCTGGGAGACGCGACAGTCGATCGAGGCCTTCACCGGCCCCGACATCTCGAAGTCGGTCGTCGAGCCCGAAGCGCGCGCGGTGCTGGCCGAGTTCGACGATTTCGCAAACCACTATGACGTAGCCTTCGCGAGCTGACGATGGATCTCGGAATTGCCGGTCGTCGCGCGCTGGTGTGTGGCGCTTCGCGTGGTCTCGGCTTTGCCTGCGCCGCCGCGCTCGCCGACGAGGGTGTGGCCGTCACGCTGCTCGCAAGGCATCGCGATACGCTTGCCGCAGCAGCCGAAAGAATCGGCGCTGGCGGCGTCGTTCCGCAGATCGTCGCCGCTGACATCGCCACCGAAACCGGCCGCAAGTCCGTCCTCGAAGCTTGTCCTGAGCCTGACATCGTGGTCACAAACGCAGGCGGACCGCCCGGCATGGATTTCCGCGCCTTGACCAAAGAGGACTGGACGGCGGCGATCGAAGCCAACTTCCTGTCGGCCGTCGAGCTGATCAGGCTCACCGTCGATGGTATGACGCAGCGCGGCTTCGGCCGCATCGTCAACGTCACGTCACTCACCGTTCGTTCGCCGGTGCCGCAGCTCGATCTCTCCAACGCCACCCGGCTCGCTCTCACGGGCTATGTCGCCGGCGTCGCAAGGCAAGTCGCGCCGCACCATGTCACCATCAACAACCTGCTTCCGGGCACGATCGCGACGGAGCGCATTCGTGATCTCGGGGACACGGCGACCAAGCTGATAGCCAAGGTGCCCATGGGACGCGCCGGACGGCCGGAGGAATTCGGCGTTGCCTGCGCCTTCCTGTGCAGCACCCGGGCCGCATACATCACCGGGCAGAACATCCTTGTCGACGGCGGCCTGTGCTCGTTCACGGTGTAGAAGAGGTCCCCAGCTTCAACAAAGCCACGATCTCTTTCCAGGCGGCCCGGCCGAGCGCTGAGTCGGCTCTATCGCTGCCGCCATGCGCGTGAAGGGTCGACCGAGGCTTGGTCTCTCCCGGAAAAAGCACCCGGTGCCCGGCGTCGGGATGGACGACGAGCGAGGTCTCTTTCGACGCCACGGCGCGACGGGCAACGATCGCCCGCGCAAACGGCTCCGAAGGCCAGAGCGCGTCGTCACCGCCGGCAACAAGGAGCACGGCGGCATCGATCCGCTCGACGGGGATTGCTGAGTCGATCGCCTCCTTGGCGAACCGGCTCAGGCTCTGTTCGTGAAAACTGCGATAGGATACCAACCCGTTGCGCTTCTGTGGTCGCCAGTAGGGATCGTAGGCAACGAAGGGCAGCGATGTATCCGACAGCGTCCAGGACGATCGTTGCGGCCACGCTTCGCCGTCCCGTCCCGGCCCGGTGTTGGCCCACACGACAGAAGACGGACTGACCGCGATCACAGCCTCGATCCGGGCATCGTGAATCGCCGTCAGCAGCGCCGCTTCAGCTCCCTTCGAGGTTCCCACCAAGGCGATGCGATCGCACCCGAACTGCTTCATCCGGTCCACGGCCAGGAAGAAGGTCTCGAGAGGGACTTCGCAGATACCCGGTACCTGCCCCTCGCCTCCAAACCAGTGAAGGGCGAGGCTCAGTCCCCCGTGGCTTGCGAAGAGGCGGGCGCGCTCGAGATCGGGCCGGCCGCTGGAACCATGCAGCACCACGACGCCCAAGCCGCTCGGCGACGTCGGCGTTACGACGGTGCCCTGGACCGCTCCGTCCAGTCTCTCTTCGCTGGCTGTTGCCGCCACGGACGCTCCGGCTGGACTACCGACCGCGCAGGATCGACGTGCCGGCGTAGCGCGCCTGCGGGCCAAGCTGCTCTTCGATACGCAGGAGCTGGTTGTACTTGGCCAGGCGATCCGAGCGCGACAGCGAGCCGGTCTTGATCTGCCCGCAGTTGGTGGCGACGGCCAAGTCGGCGATGGTCGAATCCTCGGTCTCGCCCGAGCGATGCGACATCACCGCGCCATAGGAGGCGTGACGCGCCATCGACACGGCTTCCATCGTCTCGGTAAGCGTGCCGATCTGGTTGACCTTCACCAGGATGGCGTTGGCGAGCCCATCCTTGATGCCCTGGGCGAGCCGCTTGGGATTGGTGACGAAGAGATCGTCGCCCACGAGCTGGATCTTCCTGCCGAGCTTGTCGGTGATCGCCTTCCAGCCGGCCATGTCGTCCTCGGCCATGCCGTCCTCGATCGACACGATCGGATAGCTCTTCACCAGGTCGGCGTAATACTCGACCATGCCCGCGGCATCGAGCGACTTCTTCTCGCCTTCGAGCTCGTACTTGCCCTTCTTGTAGAACTCGGTCGACGCCGGATCGAGCGCCAGCATGATGTCCTCGCCCGGCTTGTAGCCAGCCTGCTCGATCGACTTCATGATGAAGCCCAGCGCCTCATCGGCCGAAGCGAGGTTGGGGGCGAAGCCGCCCTCGTCGCCGACATTGGTGTTGTGGCCGGCGTCGTGGAGCTGGCCCTTCAGGGCGTGGAAGACCTCCGAGCCCATGCGCAGCGCCTCGGCGAAGCGGTCGGCCTTCACCGGCATGATCATGAATTCCTGGATGTCGATCGGATTGTCGGCATGAACGCCGCCATTGATGATGTTCATCATCGGCACCGGCAGCACCGAGGCCTGGCTGCCGCCGACATAGCGGTAGAGCGGCAGGTTGCAGTCCATCGCCGCAGCCTTGGCGACGGCGAGCGACACGCCGAGGATGGCGTTGGCGCCGACGCGGCCCTTGTTGGACGTGCCGTCGAGCTCGATCAGGGCGCGATCGATCTTGATCTGCTCGCGCGCATCGAGCCCGGCCAGCAGGTCCATGATCTCGGCATTGACCGTCGCGACCGCCTTCAGGACACCCTTGCCACCGTAGCGCTTCTTGTCGCCGTCGCGCAGCTCGACCGCCTCGTGCGCGCCGGTCGAGGCGCCCGACGGCACCGCCGCGCGGCCCACGGCGCCGCTGTCGAGCTCGACTTCGACCTCGACCGTGGGATTGCCCCGGCTGTCGAGGATTTCGCGGGCGCGGACGTCGGCAATGACACTCATCGGGCAGAACTCCTTCTTGGCGCGGCTTGTCTAGCGGCCCGACAAGTCAGGAGCAAGTGACGGGATGGTGGCTCTCTTGGCGGTCCGGAAGACTAACGCCAGGCGCTCTTCAGCGACTGGTCGGTCTTCCACTTCTCGACGCCGGCGACGTCGTCGCAGGAGAAGACCTGCGGGTTCTTGCGCGGCCTGCCCTCGATCCAGGCGAAGACCAGGCACTGCGACTGGTTGCTCGCGCCCTTCTTGGTCTCGATCAGGACTTCGCTCGCCACCGCGGCGCCGGCCTTGGCGTCTCCGTAGTCGTCGATCACCGGCGCGATCTCGCCGACCGTGCCGCCGGCGGCCTTGGTGTCGGCATACCACTTGGCGAAGCCGGCGAACTGCTCGCCCGCCACGCCCTTGCCGTCGGCCGCGACATAGGCCTTGAGGTCGCGGATCAGCGACTGCGTCGCCGCCTCAGCCTTGGGCTCGGCCGCCCTGCGCCGTTCGGCCAGGCGCGCCTGCAGCTCCTTCAGCGCATCGGCGTTGGACTTCGTTGGTGGCTGCAACGGCGTCGGCGTCGACGGCGCGGTCGCCGTCTGCGTCGACGGATCGACGCGCCGGATCGGCGTGCGCGCGGCCTCGGCGTTGAGTTGCTGCGCCTCCTGTGGCGTCAGCTTGCCGACCGGATTGGTGCCGCGGCCCTTCTGCCAGTCCTGGATCGCCTTGACCGTGGCGTTGGACTGCAGGTTACCGTCGATCGGCCCGTTGTACTTGTCGAGCGTGCGCAGCGATTCCTGGATCTTCCTGCGATCGGGTTCGGGACTCTGCGGGACGGTCGTGTAGTCAGGCGCCGGCGCCGTCGGCCGGGCCGCTTGGCCACCACCGCCACCGGCAGGGGCCTGGGCCGCGGCTCCGCCTCCTCCGCCCTGACTGCAGGCCGCAGGATTCTGGAAGCAGCGCTCGACCTCGCCGGCGCTCTGGGCCAGCGAGATCGAGGGCGCGAAGGCAGCGATGGCGAGGACGGCGAGGGTGCGCATGTCAGATGCCGCCATAGAGGCCGCCGGCAAGCTGGGCCGGCAGCCCGATCACCATCGACACGGGCTGCCCCTGTCCGGTGTGGCCGCGGGCGATGATGTGGTCGTTGGGCGAGCCTGTCTTGCTCTGGTAGCTGCCATTGCTGCTGAACTTGCCGCCGAAGCACGACATCGAATAGCGGCCGCTGCCCGGCGAGTCGTTGGTGAAGGTGCCTTCGCAGACTCGCTCGCCGCGCGGATTGTCAATCCTGAAGGTGACCGAGCGGTCGCGGCCGATCAGGGCGCCGTAGCGGGCAAGGCCGTTGAGGCGGGCGACGTTGCCGTTCGGGTCACGATAGAAGATCGACACCGGGCCGTAGGACTCGGTCGGCAGCGTGTTGCGCGGCACGACGTAGTGCTCGTCGCTGATCACCACCTGGCAGCGGCAATCGACGCTGTAGTTCTCGCCCAGCGGCCCCAGCTCGGCAAGCTTGCGGTTGCAGCTCGAGACGGCGAGCTGCTGGACTTCGCTCTCGCTCATGTGCCCCTTCGAGTAGGAGTCGGCATAGACGAAAGCGCACTGCCGCGGCATGGGCACGGCCACAACCTTGTGGCTGGCCGCATTGGTCTCTGGATTCACCCAATAGCGCTCGGCCATCTCGGGAAAGCGCAGGAAGATCGCGTCCCGGCGCTCGGCCCTGCCTTGAGACTGCGCCCAGGCGCCCGAGGCCAGCGCCACGGTCGCGAGAAGGAAAAGCCCGAGAATGCGGTTCATGAGCAGTGATTCCAGCCGAAGAACATGACCGAAATACGTCCTGGCAAGGGCCTTCCTCCCCCGGCGCGGAGACCGCGCCGGGGAGGAACGTTCGCTAAACCAGCCGGCTCTGTGCCTTGGCCGCCCCGATGAACGACGAAAACAGCGGATGGGGCGCGAACGGCCGGGATTTCAGCTCCGGATGGTACTGCACGCCGATGAACCACGGGTGGCCCGGGATCTCGACGATCTCGGGCAGGATGCCGTCCGGCGACATGCCGGAGAATCGCAGGCCGACCTGCTCCAGCCGGTCCTTGTAGTTGACGTTGACCTCGTAGCGGTGCCGATGACGTTCGCTGATGACGTCGGCGCCGTAGATCTCGTGTACCTTGGTGCCCGGCCGCAGATGGGCGGAATAGGCGCCGAGTCGCATGGTGCCACCCAAGTCGCCGTTGGCGGCGCGCTTCTCGAGCTGGTTGCCCTTGATCCATTCGGTCATCAGGCCGACCACAGCATGCTCACAGGGGCCGAACTCGGTCGACGACGCGCCTTCCAGGCCGAGCAGGTTGCGGGCCGCCTCGATCACCGCCATCTGCATGCCGAAACAGATGCCGAGGAACGGCACATTGCGTTCGCGTGCGAACTGCACCGCATGGATCTTGCCCTCGGTGCCGCGCTCGCCGAAGCCGCCCGGCACCAGGATGCCGTGCACGTGCTCGAGATGGCTGACCGCGTCGTCGCGCTCGAAGATCTCGGAGTCCATCCACTCCAGGCCAACCTTCACGTTGCTGCCGAAGCCGCCATGGGTCAACGCCTCACTGAGCGACTTGTAGGCGTCGAGCAGCACGGTGTACTTGCCCACCACGGCGATGGTCACCTTGCCCTCGGGCTCGCGCACCGAGCGCACGACGCCGCGCCAGCGCTCGAGGTTGGGTTCCTTTTCCGCTTCAAGGCCGAAGTAGCGGCAGACTTCAGCGTCGAAGCCCTGCTCATGGTAGGCGATTGGCACCTGGTAGATCGTGTCGACGTCACGCGCCTCGATGACCCGCTCCTGCTTGACGTTGCAGAACAGCGCGATCTTACGCCGCTCGTTGGCCGGGATCTCCTTGTCGCCCGAACGGCACACCAGCAGGTCGGGCTGGATACCAACGCTCAAAAGCTCCTTCACCGAGTGCTGCGTCGGCTTGGTCTTGAGCTCGCCCGCCGTCGGCACCCAGGGCAGCAGGGTGAGATGCACGAACATCGTGCGCTCGCGGCCGAGTTCGTTGCCGAGCTGGCGAATGGCTTCGAGGAACGGCAGGCCCTCGATGTCGCCCACGGTGCCGCCGATCTCGACCAGCACGAAGTCCTCGTGCTCGGTATCGGCGACGATGAATTCACGGATGGCGTCGGTGATATGCGGGATCACCTGCACCGTGGCGCCGAGATACTCGCCGCGCCGCTCCTTGGCGATCACCGTCGAATAGATGCGGCCGGTCGTGACGTTGTCGCTCTGGCGAGCGTCGACGCCGGTGAAGCGCTCGTAGTGGCCGAGATCGAGGTCGGATTCGGCGCCGTCGTCGGTGACGAAGACCTCGCCGTGCTGATACGGGCTCATCGTGCCCGGATCGACGTTCAAATAGGGGTCGAGCTTGCGCAGCCGCACGCGATAGCCTCGCGCCTGCAGCAGCGCCCCCAGCGCCGCCGATGAAAGACCCTTGCCAAGCGAGGAAACCACGCCGCCCGTTATGAAGATAAAGCGCGTCATGGGCTTACAGCATATAAAACGTTGCGGCGCGCGGCCATGGGGATATCCCTCCGCCGGAGGCTCTTCGGCGGAGTGAACGGGTCTGCACTACTCTTGTTCCTATCGAGTCGGAGCGGACGGAGCCGCCGGCGCGGCTGGCACCCCTGGCGCGGGCGCCGCTCTGCCGGTCCCGGGCGCGGTCGGCGATGCCGGCACGCGATCCATGATCGAGCGCGCATTGCGCTGCGTGTCGGTCATGCTCCAGGCCATCACCAAGCTGAGGAAGAAGAAGCAGCCAGCGAAGACGGCCGTCATGCGCGACAGCACGTTGGCTTGGCCGCGCACCGAGAACAGCGCGTCGGTGCGGCCCATGCCCAGGCCGCCGCCTTCACTGCGCTGGAGCAGGATGACGACGATCATCGCGGCGGTGACGCCGACATGGATGATCAGCAGCACCAGCCGCCAATCGTGCAAAAAGCCTCGAACCGCGTCCATTTCGTCCTACAGCGTCGCCTCACCCTGAGGAGCATCGCGCAGCGATGCGTCTCGAAGGGTGGCAACCTGCCTCGCTGTTGCCCATCCTTCGAGACGCCGTGCTTCGCACGGCTCCTCAGGATGAGGGTAAAGGGTTTAGCGCGCGCTTCTAACCCCTTTAGGCCGCCTTGGCGATAGCCAAAAATTCGTCGGCCTTGAGGCTGGCGCCGCCCACCAGGGCGCCGTCGACGTCGCCCGCCGCCAGCAATTCGGCGGCATTGCTGCCCTTCACCGAGCCGCCATATAGAAGTCGGACCTGGGCCGCCTCGCCCATCAGGCTGCCCAGCACCTTGCGAATATGCGCGTGAGCTGCGGCGACCTCCGGCGTGGTAGGGGTCTTGCCGGTGCCGATCGCCCAGACCGGCTCATAGGCCACGACCAGCGTCGCCGCCGTCGCCCCCGACGGCACGCTGCCCTTGAGCTGGGTTTCCAGCACCGCCAATGTCTTGCCCGCCTCGCGCTCGGCCAGGGTCTCGCCGATGCAGACGATCGGGATGAGCCCCGCCCGCCACGTCGACTCGGCCTTGGCCCGCACGATGGCGTCGGTCTCGCCGCAATCGGCCCGCCGCTCGGAGTGGCCGACGATTACATAGGTAGCGCCGCAATCGCGCAGCATCTCGGCCGCCACCTCGCCGGTATGGGCGCCGCTTGCCTTGGCATGGCAGTCCTGGCCGCCGACCAGCACGCCGCTTCCCTTCACGGCATCGGCCACGGCGAGGACCAGCGTCGCCGGCGGGCAGACCAGCACGTCGCGATCGTTCCAGCCGGCCTGTTTGGCATCATCGGCCACACCTTTGGCCAGAGCCAGGCCATCGGCCCGAAGACCGTTCATCTTCCAGTTGCCGGCAATCAGCAGCCGCCTTGTTCGCGCCATGGAAATCCCCGAATTGTGCTAGCCGGCGTGTCTAGCAGGCCCGTTGGTTGCCTGCCACTGGGACGGGTGGTAGGCATGCCCGCCAGTCAAAACCCTTCGCCAACGGCGTGAATTATCCGTGAAAACGTTCCGCAAGTACGCCCGTTTCATCGTCCTGTTCATCCTGTTCGGCATGCTGATCGTCAGCTTCGCCTTCTGGGGCGTCGGCGACATGCTGCGCATGGGCGGCCGCAGCGCCGAGGTCGCCCATATCGGCGGCACGAAGATTCCGCTCTATGGCTGGGTCGGCGGCGCGTCGGTGTCGGTCGACGAGGTGAAGGACCAGTTCAATCGCCAGCTCGAGGGCATCCAGCGCCAGACCGGCCAGCGGCCGGAACCCGAGCAGGCGCTGCGCTTCGGCCTGCATGTGCGCGCGCTCGAGGAAGTCATCCAGCGCGCCGTGCTCGACTACACCATCCAGCAGTTCGGCCTGGTGGTCAGCGACGCCGAGG
Source organism: Rhodospirillales bacterium (assembly GCA_009377525.1). GTDB lineage: Bacteria > Pseudomonadota > Alphaproteobacteria > Reyranellales > Reyranellaceae > Reyranella. The sequence continues at coordinate 3,205 of WHTW01000025.1, read as the reverse complement.
TGCGCGCGGCGATCGCGCGCAATCCGGCCTTCGCCGGCACCAGCGGCTCGTTCGATCCCCTGCTCTTCCGCAACCGCCTGCAGCAGGCCCGCCTCAGCGAGGCGCAGTACGTCAATGACATCCGCCGCGAGATCGCGGCCAGCCAGCTGTTCGGCGCGGTGCGCCCCGACGGGCTCGCGCCGAAGTCGCTGCGCGACGATATCTTCAAGATGGAGGCCGAACGGCGCATCGCCGAGACGATCTACATCCCCGATTCCATCGTAGTCGATGTCCCGAAGCCCACAGCCGAGCAGCTCAACGCCTACTTCGAGGCCAGCAAGACCAAGTTCCAGATCCCCGAATTCCGCGCCTTCTCCTATGTCCTGCTGACGGCCGACGATGTCATGCCGCAGGTCGGCGTGACCGCCGATATGGTCAAGCAGGAATACGACGCCCGCCAGGGCGAGTTCGGCTCGGCCGAAAAGCGCGACGTAGACCAGGCCATGGCCGACAGCGAGGACAAGGCCAAGGCGATCATCGCCGCTGTCACCAGCGGCAAGACGCTGGAGGATGCCGCCAAGGAGGCGCTGGGCAGCAGCGACGGCGTCATCAAGCTCGGGCCGGTGACCAAGAAGGACCTGCCGCCCGGTCCGCTGGCCGACGGCGTGTTCGGCCTGCCGGTCGGCGTCGGCCCGACACCGATCCAATCGCCACTCGGCTGGCACATCGTGCGCATCAACAGCATCTCGCCCGGCAAGTCGGTGCCGTTCGACGAGGTGAAGGAGCAGCTCGAGAAGGAGCTGCGCACCCAGCTCGCGCCCGATCTGCTGATCAAGCAGGTCACCGACTTCGAGCGCATGCTGGCCAAGACGCAGTCGATGAAGGAGGCTGCCGAAGACCTCGCACTCAAGATCAAGACCTACGAGAACGTCGATGCTCGCGGTCAGGACGCCGAGGGCAAGCAGATCGTGATCGGCCCGGCTGCCAGTGAGCTGGTCCAGGCGGCGTTCGCCACGCGCGAGAGCGCGGAGAGCGAGCTTTTGGAGACCCAGCGCGGCGAGTACTTCATCGTGCGCACCGACCGCATCACGCCGGCCCGCACTCCCGCCCTCACCGAGGTCGAGGCCAAGGTGACCGAGGCCTGGCAGGCCGAGGAGCGCCGCAAGCTTGCCGATGCCAAGGTCAAGGCCGCGCTGGAGAAGGCCAATGTCGGGACCGGCTTCGAGGCGCTGGCCAAGGAGCTGGGTCTGGAGATGCGCACGACCAAGGCCGTCACCCGCTTCGAGGCCGACCAGGGCAACTACCTCACCCAGCCCGTGGTGCAGGAGTTGTTCAAGCTGCAGGAGGGCAAGACCCAGTCGGTGCGCACCGCCGAGGGCAATGTGCTGGTCCGACTGAAGCAGATCGAGCCGGTCGACCTCGCCAAGGACAAGGGAGCGATCGACCGCTTCGGCAAGCAGCTCGATTCGATGGTGGCCAACGACCTGATCCTCCAGCTGATCGCGGCCATGCGCACCAAGTACGGCGTGGTGGTCGACGAGCCGGCGTTCGTCGCCGCTTTCCAGCCGCAGAACCAGCCGTAGTCCGATGCCGCTCTCGCCCGACTTCGACGCCTTCGCCCACGTCTACGCTTCCGGCAAGCCGCAGCTCGTCTCGACCAAGCTGGTTGCCGACCTCGAAACGCCAGTCTCCGCCTATATCAAGCTGGCCGACGGCCGCGCCAACTCCTTCCTGCTGGAGTCCGTGGAAGGCGGCTCGGTGCGCGGCCGCTATTCGATCATCGGCTTCAAGCCGGACGTGATCTGGCGCTGTCGCAAGGGCCAGGCCGAGATCAACCGTCGCGCCCGCAGCGATGCCCAGGCCTTCGAGAAGCTCGACGGACGGCCGCTCGAGACACTGCGCCATCTGATCCGCGAATGCCAGATGGACCTGCCGCCCGGTCTGCCGCCGATGGCGTCGGGCCTGTTCGGCTTTTTGGGCTACGACATGGTCCGCGACATGGAGCGGCTGCCGGACAAGAATCCCGATCCGATCGGCCTGCCTGACGCGATCATGGTGCGGCCGACCATCATCTGCATCTTCGACCGGCTCGAGGACAACGTCACGCTGGTCACGCCGGCCTGGCCGGAAGCCGGTGTCAGCGCGCGCGCCGCCTACGAGGCGGCGCAGGAGCGGCTGGCCGACTCGGTGTCGGATTTCGAGCGCGCGCTGCCCTTCCGCCGCGACAGCGCCGACGAGCTCGACGACCTGCCCGAGCCGCAGACCAACATGTCGAAGGAAGACTTCAAGAAGATGGTTGAGACCTGCAAGGAGTACATCCGCGCGGGCGACGCCTTCCAGATCGTGCCGTCGCAGCGCTTCTCGCTGCCCTTCATCCTGCCGCCATTGTCGCTCTACCGGGCGCTGCGCCGCATCAACCCCTCGCCGTTCCTGATCTTCTTCGACTACGGCGACTTCTCGATCGTGGGCTCCAGCCCCGAGATCCTGGTGCGGCTGCGCGACAACACCGTCACCATCCGGCCGCTTGCCGGCACCATACGGCGCGGGGCAACGCCCGAGGAGGACAAGCAGCTCGCCGACAAGCTGCTGGCCGATCCCAAGGAGCACGCCGAGCATCTGATGCTGCTCGACCTCGCCCGCAACGACGTCGGCCGCGTCGCCAAGATCGGTTCGGTGCGGGTCGTCGAGCAGTTCACCATCGAGAGGTACAGCCACCTCCAGCACATCAGCAGCCACGTCGAAGGCACGCTCAAGGACGGACTGGAGGCGATCGATGCGCTCAAGGCCGGCTTTCCCGCCGGCACGCTGTCGGGTGCGCCCAAGGTGCGCGCCATGGAGATCGTCGACGAGGTCGAGCCGGTGCGCCGCGGCATCTATGCCGGCTGCGCCGGCTACTTCGCCGCCAACGGCTCGATGGACACCTGCATCATGCTGCGCACCGGCCTGGTGAAGGACAACGTGATGTACGTGCAGGCTGGCGTCGGCGTCGTGGCCGACTCCGACCTCGAGGCCGAATACCAGGAGAGTGTGCTGAAGGCGCGGGCGCTGGTTCGCGCTGCGGAGGAAGCCGTGCGCTTCGCCAACGCCGGCCAGTGGAGCGCCGGTAACATCCGGCGTTAGCGGCACGGTGCCTTTGACCGGTTGGCAACCGGCTGGCTGAGAAGCTACCGGGCGGTGCATGCACTGCCGTCAGCGGTGCAAGAGGTTTCCGCCGTTCCCGCCGTTT
>WHTW01000024.1 GCA_009377525.1 Rhodospirillales bacterium | reverse complement strand
GGGCATCGACGGATCGCGCAGCGGTGGTGGCGGCGCCTTGGCCACCGGCGGCGGCGGCGGTGGCGGCGGCTTGGGCGGCTCGATCGGCTTGCACTGCGCGACCTTGTCCTTGAGCTCCGTTTCGAGGGCCGCGAGCTCGGCCCGGAGCTTGTTCTGGTCGGCCTCCTCCGAATCGAGCGAGGCCTTCAGGAGCGGCGTGGGATCGGGCGGTGGCTCGGGTGCGGGCGGAGCGGGCGTCTCCAGCGTGGCGATGTTGAGCGAGGGATCGACCGGGGCGCAGGTGCGCAGCAGCCACGAGGTGATCAGGAGCAGCAGCAGGAGCAGCAGGCCGAACAGCAGCGCACTCAGCCACGGCGCCCAGGCCAGGCGGGCGGGCAGCACGGCCGCAGGCGCGCTCGCCATCACCGCCGGCGCGGGCCGCGCGGGTACCGGCACCGGCGGCGGCGCGAAGGCGGCGAGGCCTGCGACGGCGTCGGCCTCGTAGCCCCAGGCCGCGATCACCGGCTCGCCATCGACCAGGAAGATGAAGTCGTCGGACGGGCGTGCCGTGGCAAGCTCGAGCGAGCGGCCGATCAGGCGCGCCTCTTCGCTGCCTGTCGATTCCGTCAGCACGGCGCCCAGGGACCGGATGGCGGTTAATCGCGTCTCGACCGTCTCCAGGGCGGCGGCGCGTTCGCTCTCGTTGAGGTCGGCGAAGCGGCGGACGTCGCCCGAGCGCGCGGCGTACCAGTCGATGCCGTCGCCGCCCTCACGCAGCTGCGGCTCGGCCAGAAGGTCGGCGGGTCCGTCGCCCAGGCGGCGGCGGATGACCGCCAGCAACTGTCCCGCGACGTTGTGAAGGGCATCGCCGCGCACGCCCAGCGGACGTACGCCCAATCGTGTCGTGAGGATCAGAGTCGGGCGGTCGCCCATGGCCTTCCGGTTGTTGCTTTGAGGCGCCATGACGCCCGGCGAATCCGGCGGGTTTATGACCGATTGGCTGCGGATTCAGGGTGAGTCGGCTTGGCCCCCAGAAGGTTGCGAGCCGACGTTGGACTGTTGGCCGAGATCGGCTGACTCGCCGGAAGCGTGGAGCGGCCGAGTATCGTTTGCACCGGAAATATGACCCAGGTCACACGGAGAGTCAAGCACTAAAGTTATTTAGTCGCGTGCAATCCAGTGGTTCCGGTAACATAATTCTTTCGCACCGTAACGGGCGCCGACGGCACTTTTGCCACAATATATGTGGTAATATTGACCCAGAGATACTAAATGTTGTGGATCGTATCGTAGGCGCACGCAGCACGGTTGCCTTGGGGATGCCTTGGCGAAGGCTATGGATTGACGAACCGCAGATCCGCAGGCGAGATCAGCACCGAGAACGTCTCGCACCAGATCACCACGCTCGGATAGCGTTTGAGATCGATGCCCTCGGGGATCGGGTAGCGCTGGCTGCCTTTGAACGAGCGCAGTTTCCCGAGATCGACATGCGCGGTGTCCCTCAGGTCGTTCGAATGCCGGATAAGCGCCTTGGCCACGAGATAGACGTGATAGTTCGGACCGGGCCCGACCTCGAAGTCACCTTCCAGGAAGGCCGTCCTGTCGTACACGCTGACCTTCCCGCGGCCATGGTGGATCGGGTCCGATGGATCGGCGTGGATGAAATTGCCGGTCGCCAGCAACGCCGACCGGTCCGCCTCAGCCAGTTGTTCCACGGTCGGCGCCGGCGGGAACACGAACGGAAACAAAAAGAAGCCGAGCGCCACGCCCAGCCCGGTGCCCAGCACGCCGCCAAGAGCGAAGATTGCCAGACCTCGCCAGAAGCGCATCGCCTTCCTTCCCTTCCGATCGACCGAAGATACCCCATTCATCGATGAGCGATGCATTCGACCTCGACCCGCGCGCCAAGGGCGAGACCTGCCGTCGCGAAGGCGCTGCGCGCGGGATAAGGCGGCTTGAAGTACGAGACGTAAACCGCGTTGAAGGCCGGCCAATCCGCAATGTCGGCAAGCATGATCGTGCATTTGACGACCCTGTCGAACGATGAGCCATTGGCCGCGAGCACGGCCCCGATGTTGTCCATCGCCTGGCGTGCCTCGGCGGCGATGCCGCCGGCGACCAGTTTCGGCGTGCCTGGCCTGTTGCCCAACTGGCCGGACAGGAACAGAAGATCGCCCACGATGACAGCTTCCGAAAACGGAAGGTTGAGCGCGATCGCGGCGTCGGATCGATAGTGTTCCACTCAACGATCGTCGGCTGGGTCATAAGGCACGACGCTTTCCTGCTCGCTGGCGTCGTTGCGGGCGATGATCGCCCGGGCCGGTTCCGTGGCGCTCAGATTGACCGGCTGATGCGGCACGTCGGCCGGGATGAGTCGCCCGTCTGGTTGATCAGCGTCTTGGCCAACCGCCGCCCGTACCGGGTCTCGACCCGGCCTTCGAGAACGTAGATCGCCGTCTCGAAGCCTTTGTGGACGTGCGGTTCAGCGGCTGCGCCGGGCGGAATGACGACCAGACTCATCGAGATCGCCGTCGCCCCCGCGGTTGCCTGGCCGATGCCGACGAAGTATGGCAGCCGCTGCATTGTCATCACGGCCTCATCGGGACGAACGGTGACAATCTCGGCGTCGGTCTCCGCCGCCTTTGAGGCTGCGGCGGCAGACGGCCTTGCAGCAGCTTTCGGATGGAAGTCCTTATCGCCCTCTCGGCTGGCGGCGCCAGTCTCTCCACGCATTCCTGCTCTCCTGCTCCGATCAGAAGTCTTCGAGGCATGGAGATGCGTCATCCGCAATTGCCGGGCCAGCCACCGGCGGCTAACGTTTCCTTACCTGCAGCGCAAGACGCTGCGGCCGTGCAGCGGATCGCGCTCATCGAGTGCACCTAGCAGTCAGGGACGGGAAGGCTCGATGGAAACCCATCAAATACGGTATTTCCTGGCCGCCTGCGAGACGCTCAACTTTTCGCGGGCCGCCGAGTTGTGCGACGTCTCGGTTCCTTCGTTGACCAGGGCCATCCACAAGCTGGAGGAGGAGCTCGGAGGTCACCTCTTCCGGCGCGAACGGCACCTGACCCATCTGACGGACCTAGGCCGTCTCATGCAGCAGCATTTCTCCCTGGCGCAGGGCGCGCTGGAGGCGGCCAGAACGGACGCCGAAAAGCACAAGAGTCAGGCTGGCACGAAGCTGAAGATGGGCGTTTTCTCGACCATGCCGGCGAGGCATCTGACCGCTTATCTCAAGGCGCTACGCGCCGCCGCCGCCAATCTCGAGCTGACGCTCTGGGAAACCCATTGCGAGGAGCTCGCGGCCGCATTGCTGGCCGGCGAGATCGATGTCGCCATCATGAGCGCTCCGGAGTACGGCGAGCGGCTCAGGGCTGTGCCGCTCTATCGGGAACCCTATTGCGTTGCCTTCGCGCCCGGCCATCGCTTTGAACAAATGAATGCGGTGCCGCTTCGGGAACTCGACGGCGAGCCCTACATCAAGCGGCTGCACTGCGAGTTCCCGTCGAACTTCGCGAAGCTCGGCGTGGTGAAACCCTATGGGGCCGTGCAGGTCCGCTACATGACCGAACGCGAGGACTGGGTGCAGGCCATGGTCGCGGTCGGCCTGGGCTGCACCCTGATGCCGCAGTTCCTGCCGATCATCGACGGGGTGCTGCTTCGTCCCGTGATCGAGCCGGAGGTGTCGCGTCAGATCAGCATCGTCACGGTGGCGGGACGTCCGCACAGCCGGCCGGTGTCGATCGCCGTCAAGACCGCCCGGGCCCTCTCCTGGAACGTCGATGGACCCGGACTGCCGAAAGTCTCGACGATGCGGACGGATGACGCAGACATTCGAAGCGCCGCGCGAGCCTCGAACCGCATTTGAACGCGCTATAGCACGTCCCGTTCGGCTGGAATCAGCCGAACGGGACGTGCCCGTTGCAGCAACTATCGCCAGTGCGCGCATTCCCGATTTGATGGAACCGCAAGCGGTTCCATCAAATCGGGAATCGCTCTAGTGGCGCGACGCGTCAGGCCGCCGGCCGGCCCGACATCCGGATTGCGCTTACCAGCGCAACAGCCGGTGCCCCGCGATGGCGCCGAGGGCGACGACGGGAATCGCGGCCAGCACGTACCAGGCGACGACGAAAAGCGGCGAATCGTCGAAGCAGTGGAAGGCGTAGAGCGTGGCGCCGGCGGTCGCGGCCAGCAGTCCGGCCGCGGCGCCGGCGAGCACGGGCGAGGCGGGCGCGGCAGAGACGCGCAGGGCCATTAGCGCCGCCGCGAGCGGCGCGAGCGCCAGCACGGGGACTGCGGTCAGGCAGACAAGGGCGTTGCTGCCGATGAGCCGGGTCGTCCACGAGGTGCTGGGCGTCGTCGCGAGCTCGACGACGATGGCGGCCGCCGCCAGCGCCGCGAGCGGCAGCAGGCTCCGCGCCGGACGGCGTGCCGCCAGCGGGCGTGCCAGGGCGAGGCAGAGCGCGAACGCACCGGCCAGCGCCGTCGCGACCAGGACCAGCTTCAGATCGAAGCGCCAGGTGGCGAGGGCCGGTGCAAGATCGCCGCGCGGGCCGATCTCGGCGAGGAACAGAGCGAGCGAGAGCAGGCCGCCCAGCGCAAGCGCGCCTGCGAGTTCCCGTCGAACCGGCCGGCTGCGGGGGCGGCGGTCGGCGACCAGCGCCTCGATCAGGCGCTCGGTCTTCATGGCTTCTCCCGTCGATAGGCGGCAGCCAGCGCCTTGAGCGCGCGGTGCAGGGCCACGCGCACCGCGCCCTCGCTCATGCCGAGCCGAGTCGCGACCTCGGCGGCGCGTCGGCCTTCGATCGAGATCTCCTCGACGATGCGCCGCTGGCGCTCGGGAAGGGCGGCCAGCAGGCGCTGCGAATCGATCGCCGTGCCGACATCGGCCTCGCCCATCGACGCGAGCGAGCCGGCATGATCGTCGATGTCGAGATGATCGTGGAAGCCGCGCCGGCGCAGGTGATCGACCAGCTTGTAGCGCGCGATCGCGCGCAGCCACGGCTCGATCGGCTGTGTCTCGTCCCAGGTGTCGCGCTTCAGATGCATGGCAAGCAGTGCCTCCTGAACGACATCCTCGCCGTCGGCCGGACCGCGGCCTGCCGCGACCAAGCCGCGGCGCACGACGGCGCGCAGCCACAGCGAGACATGGCCGAGCAGCCTTCGATAGGCCTCGTCGTCACCCTGCCTTGCCCGGCGCATCAGTGCGGAGAGATCGGTCGAGTCGGCCAACGAGCTCGGTCTTTCACGTATTCGTGTGCGGGAAGCGAAACATTACACCAATAAATCCATTGGTCGCCTGTAACGTCGACGCCCCGGCCTGCGAACGACCTCATGCGGGTTTGTCGCCCGCCCAACCAGGAGGGTCTCCATGAACAAGCGTACGCTGATCACGACCGCCGTCGCAGTCTTCGCCGCCACGAGCTTCGCGTCCACGTCTTTCGCAGCCGGCGTGAAGTGCGGCGCCTCGAACGCCTGCAAGGGCCAGAGCGCCTGCAAGAGCGCCAGCAACGCCTGCAAGGGCCAGAACGCCTGCAAGGGCCAGGGCTTCACCGAGGCGGCCGACGCCGCGGCGTGCACTGCCAAGGGCGGCAAGGTGATGTAGGCTGCGGCCTCATTCGGCAGCGGGCGTTCGCCAAGCCGCGGACGCCCGCGCCTTTTTCCAGCGGGACGCCAGCACATGAACGCATTGATCACCATCTTCTACGACTGGCCCCGCATCGTCACGGGCTATCTCGCCTGGCTGCCGCCGCTCGCCATACGCATCGTCGTCGGCTGGGTATTCCTGTGGACGGGCTGGCAGAAACTCCACTTCCTGCCGCGCATGATCGAGAACTTCCGCGAATGGGGTATCCCCGCGCCCGAGATCCTCACACCATTCGCTTCGGGCATGGAGTTCGTCGGCGGCCTGCTGCTGCTGGTCGGCTTGCTGACGCGCATCGTCTCGATCCCGATGATGATCATCATGCTGGTGGCACTCGCCTCGGCCAAATGGGGCGACGTCGATTCGCTGCAGACCCTGCTGGGCTTCGAGGAGATCTCCTATTTCGTGATGTTCGGCTATCTCGCCGTCGCCGGTCCAGGGCCGGTGTCGCTTGACCATTTCATCCTGAAGGCGCTGCGCAAGGATCGGCCACCCTCGGACTATGGCGCGTAGAGCTATTTGACCTGCTAACATAGAGCATGGTGTGTATAATACACACCATGAAGAGTGCGGGCCTGATCCGCGAGCTGGTCAAGGCTGGCTGGGCATTGGACCGCGTCCGTGGCTCCCATCACGTGTTCATTCATCCTTCTCGGTCGGGAATAGTCGTGGCTCCTCAACCCAAGAAGGACTTGGGTAAGGGATTGGTCGCGAAGATCCGAAAGCAGGCAGGCATATGACGCGTTATCCCATTCTCATAGAGGAAGGCACGGACGCGGAGGCATTCGGAGTTGTCGTGCCCGATCTTCCCGGCTGCTTTTCCGCCGGCGACACGCTCGATGAAGCGGTGGAGGCTGCCAAAGAGGCGGCCGCGGCATGGATCGACGCTGCGCTCGACCAGGGAATGCCTGTGCCGCCGCCGTCGAGCCTTGAGGAGGCACGCAGGCTCCGCGGCTACAAAGGATGGGCGGTTGGCCTCATAGAGCTCGAGGATTCGCTCTTCGACGACACAATCGAGCGCATCAACATTACCTTGCCGCGTCGCGTCCTGCGGCGCCTCGACGACATGGCGCGTACAACGGGACAAAGCCGCAGTGGTCTCATTGCCCGGCTGACGGTCGCATCCTCAACGAAGGACGTTGCTGCTCGGGCGAAGCGCCGCGCCTAACGGCCCAGACTGACGAGCGCCGATGTTCCATCGGCCTCTACTCGCACGATCGGTGTCGCGAACACTGCCGACAAGCGAGTTGGATCGAGGGTCGCATCGGTGCGGCCCAGGGCGGTGACCCGCCCCAGCTCCATGATTGCCACGCGATCGGCGTAACGCCCCGCCATGTTGAGGTCGTGCAGTACCGCCAGCACGCCCAGGCCGCGGTCGGTGCGGCGGCGGGCGCTGGCAAGGGCAGCGTGCTGATGGGAGAGATCGAGGCCGGCGATCGGCTCGTCGAGCAGCAGGAAGGGCATGCTGTCCGGATCGGCGTCGCATTGGACCAGCACGCGGGCGAGCTGCACGCGCTGGCGCTCGCCGCCCGACAGCACGGTGTAGGGCCGGTCGGCAAAGGCGAGGGCCTCGGTCTCGCCGAGCGCCTTTTCGGCCAGGCCGCGCATCTGCGGCTCGGACAGGCGGTCGCGATGGGCGAGCAGGCCCAGCATGGCGACCTGCAGGCCGGTGAAGTCGAAGGCGACGGTGGAGTGCTGCGGCAGCACGGCGCGCCTTTTGGCCAGCTCGCGCTTGCTCCAGCGTCGCATGGGCCTGCCGTCGAGCAGCACATGGCCTTGCGCCAGCGGCCTGTCGCCCGCCAAGGCGCCGAGCAGCGTGCTCTTGCCGGCGCCGTTGGGGCCGATCACGGCCAGGAACTCGCCGGGCTCGACGGTGAGCGACACGTCGGTGATCAGCGCCTTCGTGCCGGCGCGCACTTCGATCGCTTGGGCCTGTAGGGTGCTCACAGGCCCTCCCGCGATGCGCGGCCGGCCAGCAGCCAGAGGAAGAACGGTCCGCCGACCAAGGCGGTCAGCACGCCGATCGGCAGCTCGGCCGGCGAGACGATGGTGCGGGCAAGGGCGTCGGCCAGGACCAGGAAGGCGCCGCCGAACAGGGCGGCGGCCGGCAGCAGCGTGCGATGGGCGGGACCCAGCAGCAGGCGCACGATGTGCGGGGCGATCAGGCCGACGAAGCCCACCGTGCCGGAGATTGCCACGCCCGCGCCGACGGCCAGCGCGACCTGCGCCACCAGCCGGCGCTTCAGTCGTTCGACATCGACGCCGACGTGGCCCGCCTCGCGCTCGCCCAGCGCCAGGGCGTCGAGCAGGTGCGCGGCGGGCAGTAGGGTCGGCACGGCGATGGCCAGTATCAACAGCGCCGGCACGATCGCCGCCCAGGTGACGCTGCCGAAGCCGCCCATAGTCCAGAAGATCAGGGTGCGGAGCTGTTGGTCGTCGGCCACGAACACCAGCATGCCGATGCCGGCCGCGGTCAGCGCATTGATGGCGATGCCGGCGAGCAGCAGGGTGCCGACCAGGGTGATGCCCTCGCGCGCGGCCAGGCGGTAGACGACCGTGGTCGCTACAAGGCCGCCGCCGAAGGCCGCGATGGGCAGCAGCCAGGGCCGCAGGTCCGGCGGGATGACATGCATCACCCTCTCGCCCAGCACGATCACCGACACGGCGGCGAGGGCGGCGCCGCTCGACACGCCGAGCAGGCCGGGATCGGCCAGGGGATTCCTGAACAGGCTCTGCAAGGCGGCGCCACCCGCGGCCAGCGCCGCGCCGACGCAGAAGGCCGCCAGCACGCGCGGTGCGCGGATGGCGTAGAGCACGACCGACGTGGTGTCGTCGATCGGCTTGGTCGACAGGCCGATCGCCGAGAGGAGGTCCGCGAACCCGACCGGAAAGGCGCCGACGCACAGGCCGCCCACGATGCTGACGACGGCGGCGAGCGCGAAGAGGGGGATGGGGCGTTTGAGGGCGAAATCCATGGTGTCCAATCAGGCGGCGGCGCGGACGCCACTCATGTTCCTCTCCCTCGCTAGGGCTCGCTGGGGGGAGAGGAACATGAGGGAGAGGAGGAAGAGGTGTCTTCGTAAGGTTCAAGGCGCCTTCGCCAGTTCCGGATGCAGCGCCGCGGCGAGTTCGGTCGCGGCCTGCGGCGTGCGCGGGCCGAAGCCCAGCAGCAGCAGGATGTCGAACTGCAGAAGCTTGCCGGCGCGGCCGGCCGGCGTCTGGCGGATCGCCGGCTGGTCGAGCACCTTGTCGACGCCGCCCAGCGATTCGACCGACTGGCGCGGCACCAGGATGTAGTCGGCACGCGAGGCGATCACCGCCTCGGGCGTCAGCGGCCGATAGCCGGCATAGCCGTCGACGGCGTTGACGCCACCGGCCAGGCGGATGATGCCGTCGGCGGCGGTGTCGCGGCCGGCGGCCTGCGGCGCGCCGCCGCTCATCGACATCAGGAACAGCACGCGCGGCTTCCTGGGGGTACCGGCGAGGCGGTCGGCCAGCGCCTTCATGTCGGCACGGCCTTGCGCGATCAGGGCATCGGCTTCCGCCGTCTTGCCGGTGGCCTTGCCGACAGCCTCGATCTTCTTGATCACGCTGTCGTAGTCGTAGTGGTCGGGCAGGATCGTGATCTCGATGCCCGTGGCCTTGAGCTGCTCGAGCGTCGAGGCCGGCCCGGCGGCCGTGGTGGCCATGATCAGCGTCGGCTTCAGCGACAGCACGCCCTCGGCCGACAGGGCGCGCATGTAGCCGACCTGCGGCAGCGAGCGCGCCTGCGGCGGATAGAGGCTGGTCGTATCGACGCCGACCAGCAGGCTCTCCGCGCCGAGTGCATAGAAGATCTCGGTGAGCGCGCTGCCGACCGAGACGATGCGCGGCGTCTTCTGCTGCGCCCACGCCGGAGAGACGGCGAGCGTCGCCAGCCCAAGGGCGACGGTGCCTCGGCGACCGATGACGGCGCCCTGGCGACCAATCTTCGGACGATGCATCACGCCGCCGCCTGCTTCTCGATGCGCGCCACGATGCTGCGCCAGGGCTCCAGCTCGGGCTTGCCGGGCTTGCGCGCGCCGAACATCAGCAGGATGTTGCGGTGGCGATTGCAGAACGCCTCGATCGAGGTGACGACGCCGTCGTCGGTCGGCTTGCGCACCGAGAAGACGCGCGCCACGCCGGCCTCGCGCAGATGCAGGTTGAAGGCGGGATCGAGCACGTTGAACCAGCCGTGCACCTCGACCAGACGGTTGATCGGCCCGCTATGGATCTGGATGCAGCCGCCGCTGCCGACGAAGATCATGATCGGCGTGCCGTCGGCGCTGGCGGCCTCCATGGCCGAGCGCAGCACGCGCGGCGGCAGCTCGCGGGCGAATTCCTCGCCGACGAGCCGCAGCGCCTGGACGCGGCCGACCTTGAACTTGCCCAGCATGCCGAAGAACTCGTGCGTGTCCTTCATCGCCCGCCACGCCTGGCGCAATCCCTCGACGTCGATTTCCGAATCGGGACGCCCAACAGATTCAGGGGCGACCGTGTCCGACGCGCGGGGCGTGACGGTGAGCTCGCCCGGCGCTTCGGCACGATGGCGTGCGATCAGGGCATCGAACGCCGTCCGGTCGGTCTCGTCGGTGGCGTAGATCTTGTGCACCGCCTCGCCCGCCGCATCGAAGAACTGCAGGCTGAGCCGCTCTCCCTGCTGATTGCCGAGTTTCAGGGGTTCGCGCACGGCAAAGCCGTGCTTCCAGCTTCCCAGGAACAGGCGCAGGTCGATGTCGGGTCCCAGCACCAGGCCGTGCGGTCCGGTCACCTGCACATCCTCGAAGCGGCCATGGCGCTCGTGCACGCAATGCTCGTTGCGCGTCAGGCACATGACGCGGCCGGCCGACGGCATCTCCGACAGGATCGATCGCCAGTTGGCGGCAAGCGGTGTTGCCGTGGTGCCGACTCCCAGCGCCACCAGCTCGGCCTCGCTGACACCGAGCGTCGTGGCGGCATCGCGGATGCGCAACGTCGGCTGCTCGCCACGCAGGCGGCTCCAGCGGGTCGCGAGTTCGGCATTGGAGGGCGAGAGCATGGGGTTCTCCTTTGTCTACTTGTCTAACGCAGATGAAAACGCACGGGAATCTCGACCCAGGCCGAGACCGGCCGGCCGTCGCGCGTGGCCGGCAGGAAATGCCAGCCCCGCACCGCCGCGATGGCGGCGCGATCGAGCATGTGGAAGCCGCTCGGCCGGTGCAGCACGATCTCGACAGCCGCGCCTTCCGGATCGAGGCGTACGCGCACCAGGACCTCGCCCTGCTGGTTGAGCTCGATGGCACGCGGCGGATAGACGGGTGGCGTCGGCGGATGACGATAGCGTGGCTTGCCTTCCCACACGACGGCCGGCGTCGGCAGGAAGCCCGCAGCGGCCTGCTGGGCAGCGCCGGCGCTGCCGAAATTCTGTGACGGCGCGGCCTTCGGCGTGGCTTGGGGCGCGGCCTTCCGCTTTTGTGGTTGTTGCGGCTTGGGAGGGGCCGGCGGCTTGGGTGGTTCGACCGGCTTCAGTTCGGAGAAGTCGACGGGCGGCGGCTCGGGCGAGGGCACGAGCTCGATCGGCTTCAGCTCGGAGAAGTCGACGGGCGGCGGCTCGGGCGAGGGCACGAGCTCGATCGGCTTCAGCTCGGAGAAGTCGACGGGCGGCGGCTCAGGCGGGGGCACGAGCTCGATCGGCTTCAGCATCGAGAGATCGACCGGCGGCGGCTCCTCGGCGGGCGGGAGCTCGATCGCGACGTCGCTGGCCGGCTCGCTTGCATCGGTCTTGTCCGACGGCGGACCGACGAACGCCAGCTCGACCAGCAGCGCGGGCTCCTCGGAGCCCATGCTGCCGGCAGCGCCGGCGGCGAAGAGAAGAAGGACGGCGGCCCCGTGCAGTACAAGCGACAACGCCATCGGCACGCGGGGTGCGCGTACCGATGGCGCCGGCAGTCGCTCGGCAGAGAGGGCCGCCGGGACTGTCGTTCTGTCGCAAGCACTCACCATCGTGCCGTCAGGTTGACGCCGAAATAGCGGCCGGGCTGGGCGTAGAGATCGAGCTGCGGATTGGTGGCCGTGAGCCCGATCACGTCGGCCGAGTTCCAGTACTTGGCGTTGGTGATGTTGAAGGCGCCGGCGTTGATCTTGAAGTGGTCCTTGAAGACGTAGCCGACGGTGGCGTCGAGGTTGAAGTAGGCCGGCGTCTGGAAGAAGGTCGGGTTGCTGACCATGTTGTGCTGCGCCGTCATGGTGCCGATGAGCTGCGCCATGAAGCCCTCGTCGGAGCCGTAGCGCACGCGCGCCTGCGTCGCCCACGGGCTGACCGAATCGACCGGCAGGCCGGTTCGCGTGTCGGTGCCCTGGGCGAAGGCGGTCCAGCCCAGCACCGACCATTGCGGCGCGAAGCGGTACTCGCCGCGCGCCTCGACGCCCCAGATCGTGACGTTGGAGAGATTGACGTATTGGAACTGGGTGATCGGGCCGACCTGGTTGACGACCACCGTCTCGAGGAAGTTGTTGTAGAGATTGTAGAAGCCGGTGAGCTGCCAGCTCGAGCCGTCGGCGTAATTGCCGCGGAAGCCGACCTCGAAGCTGTTGGCCGTCTCGGGCTTGAGGTTGGCGTTGGGCAGGATCTGGTAGAACGAGGCGGCGTTGGTGAAGCCGAAGTTGGCGTTGTCGTAAGGCGGTGCCCGGAAGCCCGTCGCGTACTGGAAGTAGCTCGAATAGATGTCCGAGAAACGATAGATCACGCCGAGCTTGGGCGAGGCCGAGACATAGGTGCTCGACTGGGGCACGACATTCAGCGTGACGCCGGTCGAGTTCCAGAAGTAGCGGTCGGGATTGGGATTGAGCTTGTAGTAGTCGAGCCGCACCGCGGGCGTCAGGGTGAGCCGCCCGTCCAGCGCCGTGATCTCGTCCTGGATGTAGGCGCCGGCCTGGATGGTGTCGGTGTCGGGGAAGTTCTTGTTGGGGAAGGTCTCGCCCGCCACCGCCTTGGTGCGCGCGCCGGTCGCCAGCGTGATCTGCCAGCGGTCGCGCGGCCGGGTCGTCGTCGTGTAGGCGAAGGAGAGCCCGTAGGTGAAGATGTTGCGCGCACCGAACAGCAGCGTGTCGGTGTTCATCTGCAGCTCGGCACCCGCGACGTTCTGCGTGTAGTAGAACTGCGACGTGCGGGCGTTGGTCGGAATGACGCCGGTGGTCGTGCCGCGAAGCTGGTAGGTGTCGGCCTGGGTGTAGACGGAGTTGAAGTAGGCGAGGAAGTCGATGCGGTCGACGAAGCCGATCGGCGCGTCGTGCACCCACTGACCGCTGATGCGGTAGGTGTTGGTGTAGTCCTGGCCCCATTCGTCGTAGATGCGCGCGAACAGGCTGGGGAAGACGCCGACGCCGGACAGCATCTGCGTGCTCTGCTGGCCCTGGGTGTAGCCGCCGGTGATGCGGATGGTGTCGACGTCGGTCGGCCGGATGACCAGCTTGGCGAGGAAGTCGTTGGAGTACCAGTTGGTCGGGTTGGGCGAGAGCGAGGACTGCGCCGGGTAGAATTCCTGGCCGTCGCGGCGGGTGTAGATGCCGAGGAACTCGACGTTGCCCTGCTTCACCGCGCCGGTGAAGGTCTCGGCGAACTGCTGGTTGGCGCTCGAGTAGGCGCCCTTGATGCTGGCGTAGACGTTCTTGTCGCCGATCATGTAGTCGCCGGGATCCTTGGTCGTGTAGGCGACCACGCCGCCCAGCGCATCCGATCCGTAGAGCGCCGAGGCCGGGCCGCGGATGATCTCGACCCGCTTGATGTCCTCGAGGTCGGGCTGCTCGCGCGTATAGGTGCCGGCACCCTGGTTGGAATCGGGAAAGTCGGGCATGCGCATGCCGTCGACCATCAGCAGCACGCGGTTGCCGCCGATGCCGCGAATGAGAAAGTTCTGGTAGCCGGCGCGGAACGGATTGCTGGCGACGGTGACGCCGGGTTCGTTGCGCACCAGGTCACGGATGTCCTGCATGTTCTCGCGGTCGATATCCTCGGTGGTGATCACCGAGACGGTCGCCGGCACGTCGTAGAGCGGGCGGCGTGTGCGCGTTGCCGCCGTGGTCACGGCGTCGAGCTGCGTCGGCACCGGTTGGCCGGGGGTCGTGACGGGCGTGGTGGTGGTGCCGGGCCATTGCGCGGCCGGCGGTGGCGGGCTGGTGTTGCCGGTGGCGTCGGGTGTCGCTGGTGCCGGAGGCGCTACGGGCGTCTGGGCCGTCGGTGTCTGGGCGAAAGTCGGTAGAGCGATCGTCCCCCCGATCGCGGTACTCGCCAGCAAGAGATAGAAAAGTCGCCTGGTCTTCATGGCCAGTGGGTCCCCCAAAAAAAGGACGCCTGGCTGGCTTAGGATCCCCGACGGGATCGGCTGGCTGGGCAGTTTGACCGGAAAGGGATGGCTTTCCGGGGTACGTACTACTTCGTGAGGATCAGCTTGTTGGAAGCGGTGATCCTGAGACGATAGGTGTCGGCGCCGTGCCGGATGATCAGTTCGCGCCGGCCCTTCATCAGCGTGACGCTGTCGACCAGTCCGTCAGCCATGGGCAAAGCTGACGCAGCGTCGGACGTCTCTCCCCCGACATCGTCCGGCCGCTGCGCACGCGGTGGTTGGCTCATGGGCTGTGCTGTTCCCTTTTTTGACTTGCGAACGACTCTCAATCGCATAGAGTCGGCTCTTCTGTCAACCGCCTTCAACCTTCGGTGAGCCATGGAAAGCACGGCGGAACAAAGGGTTAACCCCCTCGAGACCAAGAACGGCGACCCGCGCACGGGCTGCGGCCGGCCGAACTGCGCCTGCGGCCTGCCCATCAGCGAGCGCTTCGTGCTGTGGGCGCTGCGCCAATGGCAGCAGGACCGCGCGCTGCCGTCGGAGGGCTCGGTGCTGCACAAAGGATTCAAGATGGCAGGCGTGCTGGAGGTGCTGCCGGATTTTGCCATCGCCATGGACGCCTTCCTGTTCGGTACACGTCGGGCGATGGAGATCCATCGTCCAGACTGCTCGAGCGTCAGCCGCGACGAGGCGACACTGGTGGCGTTGTGCGGCCTGGCGCAGGGCGACTTCGACGGGCCGTTGCTCGCCTCGCTCGACATCATGATGGCACCGACGGCCTCGCGGGTGGCGGCAGTGCGGCTGAAAGCCTTCTCCGTCGCGCTGGCGAGTGCGGGCCTGCCGCTGGCGCCGCCGGCCGGCGATGCGGGCGGGAGACTCAATTGAGCGCCGATCGGGTGGCCAACCTGCAGCGCGCCATGCAGCTCATCGCCGATGCCGTCGATGAGCTGCCGGCCGAATGCCGCGACCTCGCCGGCAACGCCCTGCTCAACATCACCGCCGAAGCGGTGGCGCAGGATGTCGGCTGCATCGAAGCTGGCCGCATCTTCGCCCGGCTGGCCGATCTTCTGTCGCGCGGACTCCAGCCGCCGTCGAGCGAAGCGATCACGTTGACGTCGTTCGACGCATGAGCGTCGACTTCGCCCGCTGCATTCCCGTGCTGGCCTCGCTCGATACTGCGGAAACGCGCGACTTCTATGTCGGCTGGCTTGGCTTTGTGAGCGACTACGCCGATGGCGACTATCTCATCGCCACGCGCGATGACATGGAGATCCACTTCTGGAAGACCGCCGAGCGGCAGTTCCCCGAAAACACGTCATGCTACATCCGCGGCGGCCAGGTACCGGCGCTGTACGAGGAGTTCAAGCGGCGCGGCGTACCCCGGCTCTCGCCGTTCGAGGTGAGGCCGTGGAACATGAAGGAGTTCTACATCCACGACCCGCACGGCAACCTGCTGCGCTTCGGCTGCGCGGAGTGGTGAGGCGGCTCTGGTGTTTCATTCTCCTCTCCCCCTTGGGGGGCCCTAGCGGGGGCGAGGAACACGAAGGAAGAGGACAGAGATCAAACCTCGATCCGACTGCCCAGCTCGACGGTGCGGTTGGACGGCAGCCCTAAAAAGTCGGTGGGGCTGGCGGCAAACCGGCTCAGCATGAAGAACAGACGGCGTTGCCAGCTCGGCAACAGGGGATGCTCGCCGCTCACGACGTTGTTGTGGCCGATGAAAAACGACGTGTGCACGGGATCGACCGGGATGCCGAGCTTCTCCAGGCCGGCGACGTCGTGGCCGACGTCGGGCTTCTCCATGAAGCCGTAGCACAGCACGGCGCGGTGCAGGCCGCTGCCCAACTCACGCACCCTGAGGCGCTCCTCCGGCGAGACGAAGGGTTCGTCCAGGAGGTGGACGGTCAGCAGCACGACGTGCTGATGCAGCACGCCGTTGTACCGCAGGTTCTGCATGAGGCTGCTGGAGGCTGTATCGGAAAAGGTCGTGAGATAGATCGCCGTGCCCGCCGGGCGATACAGCGAATCCGCGCCGATGGTGGCGAGCAGCGTGTCGATCGGCACGGCCTGTTCGTGCTCGCGCAGCGCCACGGCGTGACGGCCGCGATGCCAGGTCCACATGCCGATGAAGAGCACGGTGGCGATGACGAGAGGCACCCAGCCACCCTCGACGAACTTCAGCATGTTGGCCGAGAATAGGGCGCCGTCGACGGCGAGCAGCAGAATGAAGAGCGGCACGACAAGCAGCCGCGGCCACTTCCAGCCGCGCACGGCGAGCGTCAGCACCAGCACGGTGGTGATCAGCATGGTGCCGGTCACGGCAATGCCGTAGGCCGAGGCGATGTCAGGGCCGGTCTTGAAGGTCAGCACGACGCCCAGCACGCCCGCCAGCTGCAGCCAGTTCACGGCCGGCACGTAGATCTGGCCGAACTTGCTGGGCGAGGTGTGAAGGATGTGCGCGCGCGGGCTCAGTCCCAGCAAGGTCGCCTGCTGGGCCATCGAGAAGGCGCCCGAGATCGTCGCCTGCGAGGCGATCACCGTCGCCACGGTGGCGACCACGACCAGGGGATAGAGCGCCCAGTCCGGCGCCAGCCGGAAGAACGGGTTGGAGGCGGCGACGGGATCGGCCAGCAGGAGCGCGCCCTGGCCGTAGTAGTTGGCGAGCAGGGCGGGGAACGCCACGATCAGCCAGGCGGCGCGGATCGGATTGCGGCCGAAATGGCCGATGTCGGCATAGAGCGCCTCGGCACCGGTGAGGGCCAACGTCACCGCGCCCAGCGCCACGAAGGCGCCGGTCTTGTGGTGCATGGCGAAGACGAAGGCATGGCGCGGCGACAGCGCCATCAGCACCTCGGGCTGCTGCACGATCTGGCGCACGCCCAGCAGGAACAGGATGGCGAACCAGATCAGCATGATCGGCCCGAACAGATGGCCGATGCCGCCGGTGCCGAAGTGCTGCATGGCGAACAGGCCGATCAGCACGACCATGGCGATCGGCAGGATCACCGGCTCGAAGGCGGGCGTGGCCACGTTCAGGCCCTCGACGGCGCTCAGCACGGAGATGGCGGGTGTCAGCAGGCAGTCGCCGTAGAACAGCGCCGCCCCCAGCATGCCCAGGATCACGTAGACGTTGCGACGGCGCGCCGAGATGCCGGGCTCGCGCGACACCAGCGCCATCAGCGCCAGCACGCCGCCCTCGCCGTGGTTGTCGGCACGCATGACCACGAAGACGTATTTCAACGTGACGACGATGATCAGCGCCCAGGTGATCAGCGACAGCATGCCGAGCACGTTGTCGGGCGTGGGCTTGAGGCCGGTGAAATCGCTGAAGCAGGTCTGGACGGTGTAGAGCGGGCTGGTCCCGATGTCGCCGAACACCACGCCGAGCGCCGCCAGCGTCAAGCCGGCCGCCCGCTTCCGGCCGGCGGGCCGCGTCGCGGCCATCGTACTCATCTCCCCAGAAACTCCCCCCGTTCAGCCGCGCTGATTCTGGGCGGCGGTGGGGAAGGGTTCAACGTGAAACTTTGTCATGCCCTTCCGGACCTTGCGCATTTTGCGCACTCGGACTCATGAGCGCCGGAAGCGTGCCGCCCGGAAGAAAGAAGGGGCCTAGAATGTCTTGGAGATCGTGAAGATCGCCTGCGCGTCGCAGTTCATGGTATTGAAACATTGCGGCAGAGCGAGGTTGGTATCGACGTAGGCGATCGAGAGGTCGACGCCATAGAGGAGACACCCAGGCCGACCTGCCAGGCCCAGAAGCCGACATAGGCGCTGAACGGCACCTTCTCGCCGACCGTGGGCGTCTCGTAAGTGAGAGACGGCTGGACCGCGACCTGGCGCTGGATCTGCGAGATGCCGCCATAGGCATGGTCGGTGGCGAAGCCGAAGGTCGGTGGCGAAGCTGCCGCCGAACGGCGCGTTCCACTTCTCCTTCTCCTCCGCCTGTGGCGCGCAAATGAAGGTGTCGGATCGGGCATACCTTCGGATGAATGGCAGGCGCCGACCACGCGGGCGATGGTGGCAGTGGCAACGACGCCTCTGAAAAATTCCTATGCCGCTCCTATGCGCATCTGCTGCGATCCGGCTCGAAATCCTACGCGATGGCCTTCTTATATGTGGCCGCCAAGGAGAGTCCCATGCTCGACCTGATGTTCCTGGGCGGCGGGTTCCTGCTGCTCTGCCTGCTGATTGCGTACGCTCGCCTCATCAACCGGATCTGAGATCTCCCATGATCCTCGACTATGTCCTGGGCGGCGGGCTGGCCGCGATCCTGCTCGTCTACCTGGTGATCGCGTTGGCGCGGCCGGAGAAGTTCTGATGACCTTCAACGGCTGGGTGCAGATCGCGCTCTTCTGCGTCGTTGTCCTGCTGCTGACGCGGCCCATCGGCGGCTATCTCGATGCCGTCATGGCCGGCCGGCGCACCTTGCTGTCACCGCTGCTGGTGCCGGTCGAGCGCGGCTTCCATCGCCTGGCCGGCATCAAGCCCGACGAAGACCAGAGCTGGTGGCTCTATTGCCGCGACATGCTGATCTTCCACATCGCAGGCTTCGTGCTGCTCTACCTGCTGCTGCGCCTGCAGGGCCTGCTGCCCTTCAATCCGCAAGACATGGCGGCGGTCGCGCCCGACCTCGCCGGCAACACGGCTGTAAGCTTCGTCACCAACACCAACTGGCAGGCCTACGGCGGTGAAGCGACCATGAGCTACCTGTCGCAGATGATGGGCCTTGCGGTGCAGAACTACCTGAGCGCCGCCACCGGCATCGCGCTGGCGGTGGCCCTGGTGCGCGGCTTCGCGCGCGCCAACGCCAGGGGCATCGGCAACTTCTGGGCCGACCTGGTGCGCGTCACCCTCTATGTGCTGCTGCCGGCCTGCATCGTGCTGACGCTGTTCTATGTCTGGCAGGGCGTGCCGCAGAACCTGTCGGGCTATGTCGAGGCGACGACGCTGGAAGGTGCCAAGCAGACCATCGCCCAGGGCCCCGTAGCCTCGCAGCTCGCCATCAAGATGCTGGGCACCAATGGCGGCGGCTTCTTCAATGCCAATTCGGCTCATCCCTACGAGAACCCGACGGCGCTGTCGAACCTCGTACAGATGCTGACCATCTTCGTGATCGGCGCCGCCCTCACCAACGTGTTCGGCCGCGCCGTCGGCGACGAGCGCCAGGGTTGGGCGATCCTGGCCGCCATGGGCGTGCTGTTCCTGGTCGGCGTCTACGTTGCCTACTGGGCGGAGGCGGGCGGCAATCCACTGATCGCCGCGCTTGGCGTCGACAACGCGGCGGGAAACATGGAGGGCAAGGAAGTACGCTTCGGCGCGCCGCTTTCCGCCTTGTTTGCCGTGATCACGACGGCGGCGTCATGCGGCGCCGTCATTTCCATGCACGACAGTTTCATGCCGCTCGGCGGCATGATCCCGTTGATCAACATCCTCTTGGGCGAGATCATCGTCGGCGGTGTGGGCGCGGGCCTCTACGGCATGCTGCTGTTCGCCGTGCTGGCGATCTTCCTGGCCGGCCTGATGGTCGGACGCACGCCGGAATATGTCGGCAAGAAGATCGAGGCGCGCGAGGTCAAGTTCACCATGCTCGCCATCCTGGCGCCGCCGCTCGCCATCCTGGGCTTCACCGCCATCGCGACGGTCGTTCCGGCGGGGCTGGCCGGCCCGTCCAACGCGGGGCCGCACGGCTTCAGCGAGATCCTGTACGCCTACACCTCGGCTGCCGGCAACAACGGCAGCGCATTTGCCGGTCTTTCGGCCAACTCGATCTTCTACAACGGCACGCTCGCCGTCGGCATGCTGCTCGGCCGCTTCGCGATGATCGTTCCCATGCTGGCCGTAGCGGGCACGCTTGCCGGCAAGCGCAAGGCTGCGGCCTCGGTCGGCACCTTCCCGACTCATGGCCCGCTGTTCGTCGGCCTGTTGGTCGGCGCGATCCTGATCGTGGGCGGCCTCACCTTCCTGCCGGCGCTGGCGCTCGGTCCCATCGCCGAGCACTACGCGCTCCTTGCCGGCACGCTGTACTGAGGGGCGTCGTCATGACCAAGAAAGACAAGTCGCCGTCCTTGTTCGATACGGCGATCCTGCGGCCCGCCGTGGCCGAGAGCTTAAGGAAGCTCGATCCGCGCGCGCTGGTCAAGAACCCGGTGATGTTCACCGTCGAGATGGTGGCCCTGGTCGCCACCGTGATCATGGTGCGGGACATCGTCGTCCGCGCCCCGCATATCGGATTCGAGATCCAGATCGTCGCCTGGCTGTGGATCACAGTCCTGTTCGCGACCTTCGCCGAGGCTGTCGCCGAAGGCCGCGGCAAAGCCCAGGCCGACACGCTGCGCCGCATGCGCAGCGAGACCATGGCCAAGCTGCTGCTGGGCGTCGGCGACATGGTCGAGCCGGTGCGCGCCAACATGCTCAAGGTCGGCGACAAGGTGCTGGTCGAGGCCGGCGACCTGGTCCCGGGCGACGGCGAGATCTACGAAGGCGTGGCCACGATCGACGAATCGGCCATCACCGGCGAGTCCGCACCCGTCATCCGCGAGGCCGGCGGCGACCGCTCGGCGGTGACCGGCGGCACGCGGGTGCTGTCGGACAAGATCAAGGTGCGCATCACCGCCGAGCAGGGTTCCAGCTTCCTCGACCGCATGATCGCCCTGGTCGAGGGCGCGTCGCGCGCCAAGACGCCCAACGAGCTGGCGCTCTCCGTGCTGCTGGCGGCCTTCACCATCATCTTCGTGCTGGCCGTCGTCACCATCCCGAGCTTCGCGACTTACGCCGGCGGCGCGGTCTCGGTGGTGGTGCTGATCGCGCTGTTCGTGACCCTGATCCCGACCACGATCGGTGCGCTCTTGTCGGCGATCGGCATCGCCGGCATGAACCGCCTGGTGCGTTTCAACGTGCTCGCCACCTCCGGCCGCGCCGTCGAGGCGGCGGGCGACGTCGACACCCTGCTGCTCGACAAAACCGGCACCATCACGCTCGGCAACCGCCACGCCACCCAGATCATCGCGCTGAGCGGCGTTGCCGAGGATGAGGTCGCGCGCGTTGCCCAGCTCGCGAGCCTGGCCGACGAGACGCCGGAAGGCCGCTCGATCGTCGTGCTGGCCAAGGAGAAGTACGGCCTGCGTGGCGTGGAAGTGGCCGAGCGCAATGCGCTGTTCGTGCCCTTCACCGCCCAGACGCGCATGAGCGGCGTCGACATCGACGGAGCGGTGATCCGCAAGGGCGCCGTCGACGCCATCGTCGAGCACGCCCGCAAGATGGGCGTCGCCGTGCCGACCGACGAGATCGACCGCATCGCGAGCTATATCGGCAAGCAGGGCGGCACGCCGCTCGCCGTGTCGCGCGACGGCCGCGTGCTGGGCGTGGTCTACCTGAAGGACATCGTCAAGGGCGGCATCCGCGAGCGCTTCGCCGAGCTGCGCACCATGGGCATCCGAACCGTGATGATCACCGGCGACAACCCGCAGACCGCGGCGGCGATCGCCGCCGAAGCCGGCGTCGACGACTTTCTGGCCCAGGCCACGCCCGAAGCGAAGCTCCGCCTGATCCGCGAGGAGCAGGGCAAGGGCAAGCTGGTGGCGATGTGCGGCGACGGCACCAACGATGCGCCGGCACTGGCCCAGGCCGATGTCGGCGTGGCCATGCAAACGGGCACTTCGGCCGCGCGCGAAGCCGGCAACATGGTCGACCTCGACAGCGACCCGACCAAGCTCATCGAGATCGTGGCCATCGGCAAGCAGCTCCTGATGACCCGGGGCGCGCTCACCACCTTCTCGATCGCCAACGACGTCGCGAAGTACTTCGCCATCATCCCGGCGATGTTCATTGCCTTCTATCCGCAGCTCGGCCAGCTCAACGTCATGCAGCTCGCGACGCCGCAGTCGGCCATCCTGTCGGCCATCATCTTCAATGCGCTGATCATCGTGGCGTTGATTCCCCTGGCGCTGCGCGGCGTGCAGTACAGGCCGAGCGGAGCTGCGGTGCTGCTGCGCAGAAACCTGCTGATCTACGGTGCCGGCGGCCTGATCGTGCCCTTCGTCGGCATCAAGCTGATCGACCTCTTCGTCGCAGCAGCCGGTCTTGCCTGAGGAGAATGTCATGCTTCGTCCCATCCGCGCCTCGATCGTCATCCTGCTGCTGATGACTGTGTTGACCGGCCTTGCCTATCCGCTGGCCATGGTCGGCGCCGCCGGGGCGATCTTTCCCGACCAGGCAGCGGGCTCGCTGGTGGTACACGACGGCAAGGTCGTGGGAGCGAAACTGATCGGCCAGAGCTTTGCCGAAGATCGCTACTTCCACGGGCGGCCGTCGGCGACCGGCGACAAGTCCTACGACGCGGCAAATTCCGCCGGCTCAAATCTTGGCCCGACCTCGAAGTCGCTGATCGAGCGGGTCAGGGGCGATGCCGAGAAGCTGGGCAAGGGCGTGCCGGTCGATCTCGTGACCACCTCGGCCAGCGGCCTCGATCCGCATATCTCGCCGGCCGCCGCCGCCTGGCAGGTGCCACGGGTCGCCAAGGCACGCGGTCTACAAGAGGCCGACCTGCAGCACTTGGTGGCGCAATACACCGAAGGCCGCGAGCTCGGCGTGCTGGGCGAGCCGCGCGTCAACGTGCTGCGGCTCAATCTGGCCCTCGACGCGCTGGCCAAGCGGTGACAATGATCGGCCATGCCTGCCCTGGGTGAGGATACCCGCCCGTCTCCCGACGCCCTCCTGAAGGCGGCGGAAAAGGAAGCGCGCGGCAAGCTCAAGATCTTCCTCGGCGCCGCACCAGGCGTCGGCAAGACCTACGAAATGCTGTCGGCGGCCCGCCGCCGCAAGGGCGAAGGCATCGACGTCGTTGTGGGCGTGGCGGAAACGCACGGCCGCGCCGAGACCGAGGCTCAGCTCGCCGGCCTCGAGGTCGTGCCGCGGCGCAAGGTCGAGTATCGCGGCCGAACGCTCGAGGAGATGGACCTCGATACCATCCTCAAGCGCCGGCCGGCGCTGGTGCTGGTCGACGAGCTCGCCCACACCAACGCCCCGGGCAGCCGCCATCCCAAGCGATACCTCGACGTCGAGGAGCTTCTGGTCGCTGGCATCGACGTCTATTCGACGATGAACGTGCAGCACGTCGAAAGCCTGAACGACGTGGTGGCGCGCATCACCCGCATCCGCGTGCGCGAGACCGTGCCCGACCGCGTCATCGATGCCGCCGACGAGGTCGAGCTGGTCGATCTCACGCCGGCCGACCTGATGGCGCGCCTGCGCGAGGGCAAGGTCTATGTCCGCGAGCAGGCGCAGCGTGCGCTGCGCCACTACTTCTCGCCCGGCAACCTGACGGCGTTGCGCGAGCTGGCGCTCAGGCGCACCGCTGAGCGGGTCGACGACCAGATGCTGAGCTACATGCGCGAGCATGCCATCACCGGCCCGTGGGCTGCCGGCGAGCGCGTCATCGTCTGCATCGACCCCAGTGCCGCCGCCGCCAATGCCGTGCGCGCCGCCAAGCGCACCGCCGACGGCCTCGATGCCGAGCTGATCGCGCTCTATGTCGAGACCGACCGCCACGCCACCCTGTCGGAGCCGGAGCACACCCAGCTCGCCCAGACGATGCGGCTGGCCGCCGAGCTCGGGGCCGAGGTCGTGACCGTGCCCGGTCGGTCGGTTGTCGAAGAGGTGCTGGCCTTTGCGCGATCGCGCAACGCCACGCGCGTCGTCGTCGGCAAGTCGCAGCGCTCGCGCTGGTTCGAGCTGCGCCACGGCTCGGTGGTCGACGCGCTGGTGCGCAGCGGCTCGGGCCTCGCCATCGAGGTGGCACCGTCGGGCGACCGGCCGCCGCCGCCGGCACGAGGCGACTGGCTGTTCGACATTCCGCTGGCACCCGGCCCTTATCTCGAGGGTGTGCTGACGACGGCGGTGGCGACCGGACTGGGCAAGCTGGTCGACAGCACCATCGTGGTGCCCAACGTCTCGCTGCTGTTCGTGGTGCCGGTGCTGATTGCCGCGGCGCGTCACGGGCTGGCGCCGTCGCTGTGGGTCTCCGGCCTGTCGGTGCTGAGCTACAACGTCCTCTTCCTGCCGCCGCTCTATCAGCTCACCATCGGCGACCCGGCAAATGTCGTCGCCCTTTTCCTGTTCATGTTCGTGGCGATCGCCGCCAGTGCTCTGGCCGCGCGCACGCGATCCCAGACCGAGGCGGCCCGCCGCGAGGCGCGCACGACGGCCGACCTCTATGCCTTCAGCCGCAAGATCGCCGGCGTGATGGACCTCTACGATCTCCTGTGGATCGTCGTTACCTACCTGGCGCGTCTGCTCAATGCGGAGGTGGTGATCCTGATGCCGCAGGATGGCAGACTTGATGCCAGTGCGGCGTTTCCGCCCGATGGCGAGCTGAACGACGCCGAGCTTGCGGCGGCGCGCTGGTCGTGGGACGCCGACCATCCGACCGGCCGCGGTACCGACACCCTGCCGGGCGGGCGCTGGCTGTTCGTCCCAATCCGCACCAGCCGCGCGCCAATAGGCGTGATCGGTGTGATGCCGGCGAAGGAGGGCCGCGATTTCAGCGAGCGCGACCGCCGCTTGCTCGAGGCCGTCGGCAGCCAAGCGGCCGTCGCCATCGAGCGCTTCACCCTCGCCGAGGACATCGACCAGGCGCGGCTCGGCGCCGAGCGCGAGCGCCTGCGCTCGGCCATGCTGACCTCGGTGAGCCACGACCTGCGCACGCCGCTCGCCTCGATCATCGGCTCGCTCAGCAGCCTGCGGAGCTACCGCGACCGCTACGACGAGGCCACCCGCGACGAGCTTTTGGGCACGGCGCTGAGCGAAGCCGAGCGCCTCGACCGCTTCGTCGGCAATCTTCTCGACATGACGCGGCTCGACGCCGGCGCCATCGTGCCCAAACGCGAATCGGTCGACGTCGGCGACCTGGTCTCGACAGCCCTGCGCCGAGCCGGTCCGGTGCTGAAGGATCGGGTCGCGGCGACCCACGTGGCGCATGATCTGCCGGCGCTGTCGCTCGACTTCGTGCTGACTGAGCAGGCGTTGTTCAATCTTCTGGACAACGCCGCGAAATATTCACCGGCCGGCGGGCGCATCGAGATCGATGCCCATCGCCTGGGCGACCGCGTCGAGATCGTGGTGCGCGACGAAGGGCCGGGCATCCCGGCCGAGGCGCTCGACCGCGTCTTCGACAAGTTCTACCGCGCCCACGACGGCGACCGGCGGCGCGCCGGCACCGGTCTCGGCCTCGCCATCGCCAGGGGCTTCGTCGAGGCGCAGGGCGGCAGCCTCTTGGCGCGCAACCGGACGGATCGCAGCGGCGCGGAGTTCACGTTAAGCTATCCGGTATGACGGCCGATAAATGACGTCCGATGGGGCCACCATCCTGATCGTCGAGGACGAGCCGCCGATCCGCCGCCTGCTGCGCGCGACGCTGGGCGCGCACGACTATCGAACCGTCGAGGCGGGGACAGGCGCCGAAGCGCTTTCGGCGCTGCGGCACCATCGGCCGGACCTCGTGGTGCTCGATCTCGGGCTGCCCGACATCGACGGCCAGGCCCTGATCGGCCGCATCCGCGAGATCTCGCCGGTGCCGATCGTCGTGCTGTCGAGCCGCGGCGACGAGGCGGCCAAGGTGACGGCGCTCGATGCCGGCGCCGACGACTATGTCACCAAGCCGTTCGGCGCCGACGAGTTGATGGCCCGTCTGCGCGCCGCCTTGCGCCATCGCCTGCAGCAGCAGGGGGCGGAACGCTCCATCACCAGCGGCGATCTCTCGATCGACCTGGTGCGCCGGCTGGTGCGGCGCGGGGCGGAGGATATAAAGCTCTCGCCCAAGGAGTACGACATCCTGGAACAGCTCGCGATCCACGCCGGCAAGGTGCTGACGCACAGGCACCTGCTGCGCGAGGTGTGGCGCAACGAATCGGTCGATCCGCAATACCTGCGCGTCTATGTCCGGCAACTGCGCCAGAAGGTCGAAGCCGACCCTTCCACTCCGCGGCACGTGCTGACCGAGCCCGGAATCGGCTACCGGCTGGTGTGATCGGAGGCTAGAGCGATTTCCGATCTGGTGGAACCGCGAGCGGTTCCACCAGATCGGAAATGCGTGCACCGGCGATCGTTGTTTCAACGGGCACATTCCGTTCGGCTGGTTCCAGCCGAACGGAATGTGCTTTAGGCTCCCATCCTCACCAGGAGGGAACGATGGCCGAGAGCGAGAACTACAAGAAGGGCACCGAGATCCGCCGCAAGCTGATGGGCGAGAACTACGCCGATGCCATGAACAAATCGGTCTATGCCGATCCGATGATGCAGAAGTTCGGCGACTACGCCCGCGAGGCGGTGTTCGGCATGCTGTGGTCCAGGCCCGGCCTCGACCTCAAGACCCGCGCGCTGATCTGCGTGGTGTCCGACACCGCCCAGGCGCGCTGGCCGGAGCTCGCCATCCATCTGCGCATGGCGCGCAACCAGGGCTGGACCGAGGACGAACTTTCGGAGGCGCTGCTGCATCTCGGCGGCTATATCGGCCTGCCGTCGGTGCGCGAAGCGCTGTTGACGGCGAAGGAAGTGTTCGAGGAGATGCGGCACGAGAAATGACGCGTCGCGAAGCGACGCGTCAGAGGGGAGTAAGATGGTGTTGATGACGACGAGCGATCTGCCCCTCAAGCGGATCGCCCGCGGCAAGGTGCGCGATGTCTACGAGGTCGACGGTGAGCGACTGCTGCTGGTCGCCACCGACCGCGTCAGCGCCTACGACGTGGTGATGGCCGAGCCGATCCCGATGAAGGGCGCGGTGCTGACCCAGACCAGCGCCTGGTGGTTCCGCCAGCTCGAGGGCGTCGTGAAGCACCACATGCTCGCCGCCGATGCCGATGCGATCATCGCCGCGGTGCCGGCGCTCGAGCCGCATCGCGCCGAGATCGCCGGCCGCGCCATGCTGTGTCGGCGCGGCACGGTGTTTCCCATCGAATGCGTGATCCGCGGCTACCTCTCGGGCTCGGCGTGGCGCGAGTATTCCAGGCAAGGAACGCTTGCCGGTGAGACGCTGCCGGCCGGGCTCAAGGAAAGCGGCCGGCTCGACCCGCCGATCTTCAGCCCGGCCACCAAGGCCGAGAGCGGCCACGATGAGAACATCACCGTCGGCCGCATGGCCGAGGTGCTGGGCAAGGACGTGACCGCCGAGCTCGAGCGCCTGACGCGCATGGTCTATACGCGCGGCCGAGACGTGGCGCTTAAGCAGGGCATCATCATTGCCGACACCAAGTTCGAGTTCGGCCGTGCGGCGTCAAGCAAAGGTGGGGCAGGCGAGATCCTGCTGATCGACGAGGTCATGACCTCCGACAGCTCGCGCTTCTGGCCGCTCGACGGCTACGCGGCCGGCAAGCCGCAGCCCAGCTTCGACAAGCAGCCGCTGCGCGACTGGCTCGACGTCGAGCGCCATGCCGGCCGCTGGAACGGCGATGCGCCGGCGCCTTGCCTGCCGGCCGAAGTCGTCGACGCCACCAGCAAGCGCTACCTCGAAGCCTATCGCCGCCTGACCGGCGCCGAGCTTTCGGTGTGAGCGACGCTGCCGAGCGCTGGCGCGAGCTCAACCGCGCCAACTGGGACGAGCGGACCAGGATCCATCTTGGGCCGGGCAGCGACTACGACCTCGTCTCATTGCGCTCCGGCCACGGCAGGCTGCATCCGATCGAGGACGCCGAGCTTGGCGACGTGCGCGGCCTTCGCGTGCTGCATCTGCAGTGCCACTTCGGCGCCGATACGCTGAAGCTCGCGCAACGCGGCGCTTCCGTCGTCGGCCTCGACTTCTCGCCGGCGGCCGTCGAGGCTGCGAACAAGCTGGCGATCGAGCTTGGCCTCGCCGGATCGGCGCGCTTCGTGCTGGCCGATCTCTATGAGGCACCGACGGCGATTCCCGAGCCGGCATCGTTCGATCTGGTGTTCGTCACCTGGGGCGCCACTTGCTGGCTGCCCGACATCCGCCGCTGGGCCGCGATCGTCGCCTCGTTCCTCAAGCCCGGCGGCCGTCTCTATTACGCCGATGGCCACCCCGCGGCCGCCGTGTTCGACGACGACGCCAAGCTTGCAGACGGCCGCCCCGGGTACTTCGCACCCTATTTGGCACGGCAGCCGGTGGTCATCGTCGACCACCGGGACTA
This sequence comes from Rhodospirillales bacterium, assembly GCA_009377525.1. Classification (GTDB taxonomy): domain Bacteria; phylum Pseudomonadota; class Alphaproteobacteria; order Reyranellales; family Reyranellaceae; genus Reyranella. Next base: position 35,370 of record WHTW01000024.1, on the reverse strand, counting down.
CGCCGATCCGTCGGCGCATCTTGCGAACGCGATCAACGTCGAATGGCTGCACCCGCTGTCCGACATCGTCGGCGGCCTGATCGAGGCCGGTCTCACGCTCGACTGGTTGCACGAGCATGGCCAGGTGCCGTGGCGCATGTTTCAGACGCTCGTGAAGAAGGACGACGGCGACTGGCATTGGCCGGACAAGCCGTGGCTGCCGCTCGCGCTCTCCCTGCAGGCGACCCGTCGTTGATCAGCCGCGCTTGGGCAGGGTGAAGCGCGCGTCGCGCAGCTTCTTCTCCAGCACCGGAATGCGGCGGCGGTATTACCCCGCTCGCACTGGTCGATCGCCGTCGCCGCGGAGGCGTCGGGAAACGCCTTGCCCTCTCCGGTATTGCCGAGGTATCGGCGATACAGGGCAGAAAGCTGGGCGCAGTAGGCCATGTCATCGGCCGCCTGGGCATGCGCCTCTGCCATCAACGACAGGCAGAGGCCGAGAGCGATCAGCGACTTGGCGACCATGCCGTCCTCGTACTGGACGGCAATGGTCGCGGCAAGTCTCGCACCTTAGCCGCGCACCGCGCGCCGGCGGCGCAGCTCCAGGCGCTCGCGCACCCAGAGATAGGCAGCGACCAGCGGCAGCCAGCCCAGCCAGCGCACGGCTTCGAGGATGTACTCGCCGGTCTGTGTCGCCAGCAGGTAGTCTACCTGCAGCTGCCAGACGCTCGCCGCTATCTCGAAGCACAGCATCCATACCAGCACGCCCGGCAGGATCACGACCAGCGGCTTCATCTGGTCGGACATGCGTGCGGAATACCAGGGGGCGAGCGAGATCGAGAAGATCAGGATCACGGCCACCAGCTTGGTCGCGGGATGGCCCGCGAACCAGGACGCCAGCAGCGGCTCGCGCACGACCATGGAGTAGCCGGTCCACGCCAGAACGGCGCCGCCCAAGAGCACGATCGACGGGAAGCGGTCGACCAGCCGGATCACGAGCTGGCTGCCCCAGACGATGATGGGCACGCTGATGGCCAGCCCGAGCACGATCAGCAGCACGCTGCCGGTGGCGGCACCACCGATCGCCAGCACGTTGTCGACGCCCATCACGGCGTCGGCGATCACGATCGTGCGGATGGCGCCGGCAAAGCTGGTCGCCGGGCCTTTGACCAGATGGTTCTCGGAGCCTTGCTCTTCCGGCGTCAGCAGCTTGCGGGCGATCCACACCAGGGCAAGGCCGCCAGCCAGCATGAAGCCCGGCAGGTCGAGGATATAGACGACGAGGATCGCCATGACGGCGCGCACGGCAATGGCGCCGAAGGTGCCCCAGAAGATCACCTTGTTCTGGATGTTCTTGGGCAGGTTGCGAGCGACCAGGCCGATGATCAGGGCATTATCGCCAGCCAGAACCAGGTCGATCAGGACGATAGCGAACAGGGCCGACAAAAAGCCAGCCGAAAGGAATTCGGACTCCACGACATTCTCCAACGAAAAAGGACGTTAAAACGACCGTCTTTTCGTCAGAGACTTATCGGCACCTTGTCGATGGCGCGTCGGCCGGCGGGCCTTAGGATCCTGAGGAGCCCGGCGGCGAAGACACGCAACACGAAGATTCCGAACGCCCCGGCGGCGCCAGCCAACAGGAGCTGCAGCAGATGCCAATGGCGCATCGCCAGCACGGAGAGCTCGCCACCGAAATCGAAGATGGCGAACTCCAGGCCCACCTCGCTGAGCAGCGCCGGATCGACGGCATCGCCAAACGACGCCAGGATCATGCAGATCACCACCGAGGCCACGAATAGCTCGCCGGCGACGGAGGTCGTCCGGACGGCGCTGTTGGCGCGGCAGGAGTGGCGGATCAGCAGCATGACGAGATCACTATTGCCGTCGGCGTCGGAAGATCAAGCGCAAAGCGACATGGACGCTTTGCCTCACCTCACAGCTTGAGCTTCCGCAGCTTGAGCGCATTGGCGATGACGCTGACCGAGCTCAGTGCCATGGCCGCCGCCGCCGCGATCGGGCTCAGCAGCAGGCCGAAGAAGGGGTAGAGCACGCCCGCCGCCAGCGGGATGCCGGCGCTGTTGTAGATGAAGGCGAAAAAAAGGTTCTGCCGGATGTTGCGCATCGTCGCCTGCGACAGCCGACGGGCGCGGGCGATGCCCAGAAGGTCACCCTTCACCAGGGTGACGCCGGCGCTTTCGATGGCGATGTCGGTGCCGGTGCCCATGGCGATGCCGACGTCGGCGGCGGCGAGCGCCGGTGCATCGTTCACGCCGTCGCCCGCCATGGCGACGACGCAGCCCTCGGCCTTGAGCTTCTGCACGATGCGCGCCTTGTCCTCGGGCAGCACCTCGGCCTCGACCGCGTCGATGCCCAGCCGGCCCGCGACCGCCGCCGCCGTGCGCTTGTTGTCGCCTGTCAGCATGACCACGCGGATGCCGTCGGTGCGCAATTGCTTCAGCGCCTCGGCTGTCGTCTCCTTGACCGGGTCGCTGACGGCCAAAAGGCCCTCCGTCCGACCATCGACGGCGAGCAGCACGACGGTGGCGCCTTCGCCGCGCAGCGGATCGGCCTTGGCCTCCGCAGAGGCGACGTCGACGCCCTCCTGCTTCAGGAACGCTGCATTGCCCAGCAGCAGGCGCTTGTCGTCGATGCGACCGACCACGCCCTTGCCGGACGGCGAATCGAAGTCGCTGACCGGTGCAAGCTCGACTTTGCGATCGCGTGCTGCCGCCAGGATCGCGGTGGCGATCGGATGCTCGCTGCCGCGCTCGAGGCTGGCGGCAAGCCGCAGCACCTCAGGCTCGGGCAGTGCGCCCAGCGGGACGACGGCGGTGACGGCGGGACGGCCGACGGTCAGCGTGCCGGTCTTGTCGACCACCAGAGTGTCGATCTTCTCCAGCCGCTCCAGCGCATCGGCGTTGCGGATCAGGATGCCGGCGGCGGCACCACGGCCGACGCCGACCATGATCGACATCGGCGTGGCCAACCCCAGCGCGCAGGGGCAGGCGATGATCAGGACGGAGACGGCGGCCAGCAGGGCGAAGGCAAAGCGCGGCTGGGGCCCCCAGACCAGCCACACGGCGAAGGCGGCAACGGCGATCGCCACCACCAGCGGCACGAACCAGGCAGATACCGAATCGGCCAGCCGCTGGATGGGCGCGCGGCTGCGCTGTGCCTCCGACACCATCTTGACGATGCGCGACAGCATGGTGTCGGCGCCGACCTTCTCGGCCTTCATGACGAACGTGCCGGTGGCGTTGACGGTGCCGCCGACCACCTTGGCGGCGGGCTCCTTGGTGACCGGCATGGCCTCGCCGGTGATCGAGGATTCGTCGACGGCGCTGCGGCCTTCGGTCACCACGCCGTCGACCGGCACCTTCTCGCCGGGCCGCACGCGTAAAAGGTCGCCGACGACGATCGATTCGATCGGTACTTCGGTATCGTGGCCGTCGGCGCCGACCTTGAGCGCGGTGCGCGGGGCGAGGCCGAGCAGCGCCTTGATGGCGCCGCTGGTCGAATCGCGGGCGCGCAGCTCGAGCACCTGGCCGACCAGCACCAGGCAGGCGATGACGGCCGCCGGCTCGAAATAGACCGGGATGGCGCCGTCCTGCAGGAACGAGGCGGGGAACAGGCCGGGCGCCACGGTGGCGACCACGCTGTAGGCCCACGCCGTGCCGGTGCCGAGCGCGATCAGGGTGAACATGTTGAGGTTGCGCGTGAGCAGCGACTGCCAGCCGCGCACGAAGAACGGCCAGCCGGCCCACAGCACCGCCGGCGTCGCCAGCACCAGCAGGATCCAGTTCATCCAGCCGTGCGGCAGCAGATGGTCGATGCCCAGGAAATGGCCGCCCATGTCGAGGATCACGATCGGCACGCTGAGCGCCACGGCGACCCACAGCCGGCGCGTCATGTCCAGAAGCTCCTCGTTGGGGCCCTGGTCGAGCGTCGCCTCCAGCGGCTCCAGCGCCATCCCGCAGATCGGGCACGAACCCGGCCCTTCCTGGCGGATCTCCGGATGCATGGGGCAGGTGTAGATGGTGCCCTTCGGCATGGCTTCGGCCGACTTGGCTGCCAAATAGCGTTCAGGTTCGGCCGTGAACTTGGCCATGCAATGCTGGCTGCAGAAGTAATAGGTGTGGCCGGCGTGCTCGGCCTTGTCCCTGGCCGTCGCGACGGTGACCTTCATGCCGCAGACCGGGTCGGTGGCGGTGTCCGAACCATGATTAGGGTGGCGATGGCCGTGATCCATGCTTGCCATGTATACCCTATGGGGGTATAGTGCAAGCATGGATGAAAGATTGAAGAAATCCCAGCTTGCCCGGCTCGGCCGCATCGAGGGCCAGGTGCGCGGCATTGCCCGCATGATCGAGGAGGATCGCTACTGCATCGACGTGCTGACGCAGATCCGCGCCGTGCGGGCGGCGCTGGACCGGGTCGAGCAGGAGACGCTGAGTGACCACCTGCAGCATTGCGTGGCTCATGCCTTCCACGCCGGCGACGAGCGCGACCGGCAGGTCAAGATCGACGAGCTTCTGGAAGTTCTCGATAGCCGGCGGCGGTGACCGGACGTCGCGCCAAGCGGCGTTCCTTCACCAGCCCGTAGATTGCGGGAATCACCAGCAGCGTGAGCAGCGTCGAGCTCGCCATGCCGCCGATCATGGGCACGGCGATGCGCTGCATGACCTCCGAGCCGGTGCCGTCGTTCCACAGGATCGGCAGCAGGCCCGCGACGATGGCCGTCACCGTCATCATCTTGGGCCGCACGCGCTCCACCGCGCCCTCCATGATCGCGGCGGCAAGGTCCCGGCGGGTAAGGTCACGGCCCTCCGCCGCGCATCGTACCTGCCGGGCCGTCAGCGCCTGGTCGAGATAGATCAGCATCACGACACCGGTCTCCGCGGCAACGCCCGCCAGGGCGATGAAGCCTACCGCGACTGCCACGCTCATGTTGAAGCCCATCCACCAGACCAGCCACAGCCCGCCGACCAGTGAAAAGGGCAGCGACAGCATCACGATCAGCGTCTCGGCGATGCGCCCAAAATTGAGGTAGAGCAGGACGAAGATCAGCAGCAGCGTCGCCGGCACGACGATCTTGAGCTTGGCCTCGGCCCGTTCGAGATACTCGAACTGGCCGCTCCACACCGCATAGGTGCCGGCCGGGAAGGTGACCTTGTCCTGCACGGCCTTGCGTGCGTCGGTGACAAAGCCAGCGAGGTCGCGGTCGCGGAAGTCGACGAACACATAGACCGCGAGCTGGGCGTTCTCGGTGCGGATGGTGGTGGCGCCCTGGGTGAGCCGCACATCGGCGAGCTGGCCGAGAGGCAGCATGCCGCCTCGCACGGTCGGCACCAGGACATCGGATGCGATGGCGCGCGGATCGGAGCGGAAGTCCCGCGGATAGCGCACGTTCACCGAATAGCGCTCGCGGCCCTCGACCGTGGTCGTCACGGTCTCGCCGCCCAGCGCACTGGCCACGGCCTGCTGCACGTCATCGATCATGGCGCCGTACTGGGCGAGCTTGGCGCGGTCGGGCACGACGTCGAGGAAGTATCCGCCGGTCACCCGCTCGGCATAGGCCGAGGTCGTGCCGGGCACGGCGCGGATCGCCGCCTCGACCTCGCGGGCGACCTTCTCGAGCTCCTGATGGTCGCGGCCCAGGAGCTTGACGCCGACCGGGGTGCGAATGCCGGTCGCCAGCATGTCGATGCGCGCCTTGATCGGCATGGTCCAGGCGTTGCTGACCCCGGGGAACTGCAGCGCGCGGTCGAGCTCGGCGATCAGCTTGTCGACGGTCATGCCGGCCCGCCATTCGGCCTTGGGCTTGAGGTTGATCACCGTCTCGAACATTTCCAGCGGTGCGGGATCGGTCGCGGTCGCCGCGCGGCCGGCCTTGCCGAACACCGACGCCACCTCGGGAAACGACTTGATGATCTTGTTCTGGGTCTGCAGCAGCTCGGCCGACTTGGTGACCGAGAGGCCAGGCAAGGTGACCGGCATGTAGAACAGCGTGCCCTCGTCGAGGCTGGGCATGAATTCGGCCCCCAGCCGCATCGCCGGCCAAGCCGTGGCGGCAAGCACCGCAATCGCGACGCCGATGGTCAGCAGCCGGGCGCGCAGGATCAAGCGAATCAGCGGACGGTAGAGCCAGATCAGTGCCCGGTTCACCGGATTGCGACGCTCGGGCAGGATGCGGCCTCGCACGAACAGCATCATCAGCGCCGGTACGAGCGTGATCGACAGCAGCGCCGAGGCGGCCATGGCCAGGCTCTTGGTCCAGGCCAGCGGCTTGAACAGCCGGCCTTCCTGATCTTCCAGGGCAAAGATCGGCAGGAACGACACGGTGATGACCAGCAGGCTGAAGAACAGCGCGGGCCCAACCTCGACGGCGGCGGCGACGATGGCCTCGCCGCGCGACCGGCCCGGCTCGAGACGTTCGAGGTGCTTGTGCGCGTTCTCGATCATGACGATCGCGGCGTCCACCATGGCGCCGATCGCGATGGCGATGCCGCCCAGGCTCATGATGTTGGAGCCGATGCCCAGCACCTGCATGGCGATGAAGGCCATAAGCACGCCCACCGGCAGGGTGACGATGGCGACCAGCGCCGAGCGCACGTGCAGCAGGAAGACCATGCAGACCGCCGCGACGACCAGGCTTTCCTCGATCAGGGTCGTCCGGAGCGTGGCGATGGCGCGATGGATCAGCTCCGAGCGGTCATAGACCGTTTCGATGCGCATGCCCTCGGGCAGGCCCGGCGCGATGTCGGCGATCTTCGCCTTGACGTTGTCGATGACGTCGAGCGCGTTCTGGCCGAAGCGCTGCAGGGCGATGCCGCCCACCGCCTCGCCCTCGCCGTCGAGCTCGGTCACGCCGCGCCGCTCGTCAGGCCCCAGCTCGACGCGGGCCACGTCGCGCATCAGGACCGGCGTGGGGCCATCGGCCTTGAGCACGATCTGCTCCAGATCCGAGGCATCCTTGAGATAGCCGCGGCCACGCACCATGAACTCGGCCTCGGCCATCTCGACGACGCGGCCACCGGCCTCGCGGTTGGAGGCGCGGATGGCGTCGATCACGCGGCTGAGCGGCACGCCGTAGCTGCGCAGCTTCACCGGATCGACCACGACGTTGTATTGGCGCACGAAGCCGCCGACGCTCGCCACCTCGGCAACGCCGGCTGCCTTGGCCAGGCCGAAGCGGATGTACCAGTCCTGCTGCGAGCGCAATTCGGCCAACGTGCGGTTGGCGCCCAGCACGACGTACTGATAGACCCAGCCGACGCCGGTCGCGTCCGGGCCCAGCGCCGGCCTGATTCCGTCCGGCAGCTTCGCGGTGCCGGAGTTGAGATATTCGAGGACGCGGCTGCGCGCCCAATAGATGTCGGTGCCGTCCTCGAAGATCACATAGACGAACGACACGCCGAAGAAGGAGAAGCCGCGCACCGCCCGGCTCTTGGGGACCGCGAGCAGCGCCGTGGTCAGCGGATAGGTGACCTGGTCCTCGACGACCTGCGGCGCCTGCCCCGGCATCTCGGTATAGACGATGACCTGGGTGTCGGAGAGGTCGGGTATGGCGTCGAGCGACAGGCGCCCCACCGTGAACAGCCCGCCGCCGACGATGGCCATCGTGGCGATCAGGATCAGCAGCAGGTTGCGCGCCGACCAGCGGATGACGCCGGCGATCACTTGCTGTCTCCCTGATCGAAGGCAGCCAGCGCCGCGCGGATATTGCTCTCGGCGTCGATCAGGAAGGTGGCCTGCGTCACCACTCTCTCGCCGGGTTTAAGGCCGTCCAGCACCTGCACCCAGCCCGGGACGCGCGCGCCGAGCTTCACCGGCCGCGGCTCGTAGCGGCCCTCGCCGCGTTCGACCAGCACGACCTGGCGGCGGCCGCTGTCGATCACCGCCGACTCCGGCACGGCGACGCGACTGCCGTCGAGCGGCGTCATGATTTCGACCGTTGCGGCCATGTCGGCGCGCAGCCGGCCGTCGGGATTGGCGACTTCGATGCGCAGCCTCGCCGTGCGGCTTTCCTTGCCGATGGTGGGATAGATGAACGTCACCTTGCCGGCGAACGGCTCGCCCGGCCAGGCGTTGACGGTGACTTGCGCGGTGTCGCCGACTTTCACGAACGCGAGGTCCTGCTCGTAGATCTCGGCTATCACCCACATGTTCGAGGTGTCGATGAGCCGAAACAGCGCATCGCCGGCGCGGAAGCGAGCGCCTTCGACAGCGGTCTTCTCGACCACCGTGCCGGCGATCGGGGATGGGAAAGAGACCGTGCGCGGCCGCTCGCCGCGGCGCAGCCCTTCCAGCGCGGCTTCGGGATAGTCGAGGTTGCGCAGCTTGTCCGAGGCGTAGCCGCTGCGCCCGGCGAGCAGCCATTCCTGCTGCAGCACGTTCAGCTCCGGGCTGTAGACTTCGAACAGGACCTGGCCGCGTCGGACGACGTCGCCAACGGCACTCACCGCGAGCTTTTCGATCCAACCGTTGAACTTGGGCGCCACGACGAATTGCCGCCGCTCGTCGAACTGCAGCGTCGCGAAGGCGCGCACGGTGCGCGACAGGGGCCGCTCGGCCGCCTCCGCGCTGCGCACGCCCAGCCGCTGCACCTTGTCGAGGCTCACTTTCACGGTCCCCGGACTCTCGCCGGCCTCGTCTTCGCAGACCGGGATGTAGTCCATGTCCATGGAATCTTTCTTCGGGACCGGTGAGGTGTCGGGCGCGCCCATGGGATTGCGATAGTATTTCACCTTGCCGCCGCCGCAGGGGCCGCTGGCCGCCGCCGCGGGCGCCTGGGCGAGATTCACGTCGCGCGCAGACGGCTGCGATGCTGCCTCCATCCAACGCAGGCCGGCGGCGCCGGTCGCGAGAGCGATGGAGAAGCCAAGGACGGCGAGCGCAAGACCTCGCCCCGTCCGGGGACTGGTAGCTGACATGAGACACTCCTGTGCGAAACCGCGCACGGCTCATGGATCGAACCGGGCGGTCGGCGCGCCATCCAGGCGCGCACGTTGCGTTCTTGCTTCAGGAGATCAGGGTTTGGGGGGTATTGGCTCTGGTGGCGGCGCCCGGCCGTACAGCGCTGCGAGGCGATGCGGCCAAGCGGAGACATCACCAGGCGGGATCGACAGCACGAATACCGCAACGCCGAGCGCCGGCGTCACGGCCACACAGGCCACTGTGCAGCGCGTGGCTTCCGGCGGGCACGGCGCGCTCTCGCAAGAAGGGCATTTCTGCGAGCAGAGTCCGCTGACGTCCGTGTGCTCGGTCGCCGGCGCCGGCGAAGGCGCCCATGCCAAGGCAACCGTCGGCAATGCCGCCGCCAAAACGGCGAGGCAGCCCAGGAGAGCGGCAAGGGCGCGAAGGCGCTTCATGAGAGCCACATGTTGCACCATTGATGCCGGGCAGCCAATCACAAGCCCGTCACGTGCGGTTCCGTAACGCAGGGAAAATCGTGAACCGATGGCGACCCGACAGCAATGGGGCGCAAAAAAGGCGATCGCGGCGGGCATGGGCGATGTTAACCGTTCGAGTTCTCGATCCGGGTGATGAAGAAGCCATCGCCGGTCCGCTCGACCTTGAAACGGATTCTGTCCCCGGGCGTCAATCCGGTGAGCATGGTTGCATCGCGGACTTTGAAGATCATGGTCATCGATTCCATGTGCAGGCGCCAGATCGGCCTATGCTCGATGGTGATCTTGCCGGCATCGGCGTCGACTCTCACGACCCGTCCGGCGGATAGCACCTCGGCGGAGAGCCCCCGTCCGTCGGGCTGCTCGGTATCCCACGCCAGTGCGGTTGCCGCGGACGCGCTCGTCGCTGCCATTGCGACGAGCGTCATGAGAATGTTTCTACGGATCATGATTTGCACTCCGACGCAGAAAGTCATTGGGCGTAAAAGATGATGGTGCCGGCGACCACCCTGTCTTTGCCGCGGACTTTTCTTTCCAGCGTCGCCTTTATGGACGAGTTGAACGTCCGCTCGATGCGAATGGGCCCCGGCACCTTGGCCGAGACCTCCAATGTCTGGGGACCCGCCGTCGCCGTCTCGACCCGGAACCGGCGGTAGCCCGCCCGCTCGGCCATCGTGTCCGTGGCCGCATTCGCCGAAAGATCGGCATGCGTGACCAACGTGCCATCGACCGTTCGCACGAGGCGTGCGGTGACGTCGGATTTGCCGGAGCCGGCAGACGCGACCTGCGCCACCTCGAAGCGATAGTCATGGGAGGCGGCAAGGGCAGGGCCCGACGCCGTGATCGCCACTGCGGCCGCGAATGTAGCAACGCCAGCGGCCAGAATGACGCTCGTGGCGTGGAGGGCGCCCTTGCGAACTGAGTAGTTCATATCGAACTCCTTGATGTGTGCCGTCTTCCACAAATTCGGAGCGGAGAGTGTTTCGGATACAGGCTCACGTTGGCGTGATGGGTGTTTCGGCGCACTGCATGCCGAAGCGGTTTTTTGGGAACGCCACGTAACCGGAACGGCGTTTCGCCCGAATGGAAGGTAGCGGCCGCATGACGACGAATGAGGAAGAGCTGAAGTCGCTCATGATGGCCGGCCTGGACGGCGACGGCCCGGGCTATCGTGTGCTGCTCGAACGGCTCACCTCGCATTTGCGCAGCTACTATCGAGGACGGCTTGCGCGCGCCGGAAGGGGGCGTCTGAGTCGGAGGATCTGTTGCAGGAAGCGTTGCTGGCGATCCATACCCGACGACATACCTACGACCGGGCCGAGCTCCTTACGCCGTGGCTGTACGCCATCGCGCGCTACAAGCTCATAGACCACATGCGCCGGACCACGCGTTGCGCGGCGACGTGTCGATCGAGGACGCCGGCGGGCTCGTATCGGGTGTCGATCATGACGGCGTCGAGAGTTCGATCGACCTGACACGGCTGATGGCTCGGTTGCCGGCCAAGATGCAGCGGGCCATCCAGTATGTGAAGCTGGACGGATTGAGCGTCGCCGAGGCAGCGCGCCGGTCAGGCATGACGGAGTCAGCCGTGAAGATCAGCATCCACCGCGGACCGAAGGCGTTGTCGGCGGCGATCAGGTCGGAGGGCAGACCATGAAAACGGACGACTTGATCACCATGCTGAGCACCAATGTCGAGGCCGTCAACCGACGGCAGGTGTTGCGTACGCTCGTAAGGCCATCACGTTTGGCGTCGTAGTCTCTCTTGGCGCCGGGCTGATCGTGCTCGGTGCTCTCCCCATGCGTGCTGCGAGTGCACAGGGGTATCGGAAACGAGCCTCAGCGTTGGCACGCGATTGCGCCGAAGTCTGGCCATCCCTGTAAACGCCTGCCGTGCTGTCGGGAGTTCGCTCTCTGGCGCCGCACCCACTCAATCTTGGCCTGATAAATACTCCACGAACCAAGGCATAGGCAGCGAAGGCTTTATCTTCCCCCGTAACCTTTCGGCAGGTTCCATCGAACTTTCTGCTAGCGGTCTCGCTCCGAGACGCGCATCGCATGAGGTAACACCATGAACCGTCGTGCTTTTTCCGCATCTGCTCTTTCGACCGCCATCGGATTGGCCTTCGCCAGTCAGACCGCTCCCGCCACGGCACAGACGAAGGACATGAGCAAGGCGCCCCAGATCGTGAAGGACAACATGGCGCGCATGCAGAAGGAAAAGCTCGAAAAATGCTACGGCATCAACGTGGTAGCCAAGAACGACTGCGCCGAGGGTGCTCATTCTTGCGCCGGACAGGCCTCGAAAGCGAATGATCCGAAGTCGTTCGTGCTCCTACCGGCCGGCGCGTGCGCGAAGATCGCCGGTGGGAAGCTCACCTCGAGTTGATCGGACGGTCCGCGTCGTTGGACCGACGTGCGATCATGCATCGCGCCAACGGCCCGATTCCCCCTCGCGCAGGAATCGGGCTGCGCTTCCAGCACCATCAGGCCGTCCTCGAGACGCGGCCCGACGTTCCGTGGCTGGAGGTTCACGCGGAGAATTATTTGGGTGGCGGGAAGCCGCTTCGGTATCTCGAGGCCCTTCGCGCCGCGTACCCGATCTCGCTGCACGGCGTGGGGTTGTCGCTTGGCAGCGCCGAAGGAATTGACTCCGACCATCTCGGCCGCGTCGGACGCCTCGTCGAGCGCATCGAGCCGGCGCTCGTTTCCGAGCATTTATCCTGGAGTACCGTGGATGGCCGCTATCTCGCCGACCTTCTGCCGCTGCCGATGACAGAAGAGGCGCTGGACGTCGTATGCCGCCACGTCGATCAAGTGCAGACCTTTCTGCGGCGGCCGATGCTGATTGAGAATCCGTCGACTTATCTGCGATTTGGGCACTCGACGATCCCTGAATGGGAGTTCCTTGCGGCGGTGGCGATCCGATGCGGTTGCGGCATCCTATGCGACGTGAACAACATTTACGTGAGCGTCTGCAATCACGGCTGGCAGGCGTCGGCCTATATCGCGGCGTTACCAGTCACCTCGGTTGAAGAGGTCCATCTTGCCGGTCACTCGGTTCGGCAATTCGATGACGGTCGAACGCTGCGTATCGACGACCACGGCTCACGTGTCATTCCCGAAGTCTGGGCGCTCTACGTCGATGCGCTGTCCCGGTTCGGGCCGGTGCCGACGCTGATCGAATGGGACACCAATGTACCCGCGCTCGAGGTCCTGCTCGACGAAGCCGCTCAGGCGGACGCCTTGCTCGGACGTGCCATAAAAGGGGTCTCATGTGCCGACGTTGCTTGAAGTCCAGCGCGCGATGTACCGCAGCCTGACTGAGCATGATGACGAGCGCGCGTCCGCCTATATCGTTGCGGGCGAGCTCACGGCATCCGCCCGTCTCGACATCTATCGCAACACTTTCATGAGCAACCTGACAGGGGCGCTGCGCATATCCTACCCAGCGATACGCCGTCTTGTCGGCGCGGAGTTCTTCGAGGGTGCTGCCGCGATTTTCGTGCAGCAGCAGGTGCCGAGGGGTGCTTGTCTCGATGATTACGGCGCAGAGTTCGCCGGCTTTCTGGAGCGGTTCCCCCCGGCAGCCGGGATCAGCTATCTGCCCGGCGTGGCGCGGCTCGAGTGGGCCGTCAACACGGCGATGCACGCGCCAGACGCGGCCGCGCTCGATCTCGATCGACTAGCGGCGGCCGGGCAGGCGCACAACGGGCGAATCGCTCTCGTGCCGCATCCCTCGGTCGGTCTTGTTCACGACGCACATCCGGTCGATGCGATCTGGCGTGCCGTGTTGGCCCAGGACGACGCGGCAATGGCAGCGATCACGCTGGATGGCAACCCGGCGTGGTTACTTGTTGACCGTGAGGAGACCGGCGTTGAGGTCACGCGGATAGGCGAGAATGCATGGCGGTTGATGTCGGAACTCCTTGCCGCGAGATCGCTTCAGGCTGCGTTCGCCATGGTCGTCGATATGGACGTTCCGGCAATGCTAGCGGAGCACCTGGCTGCGGGGCGGTTCGTTGACTTCAAGGTGGCTGATCAGACCGGACCACTCTGATAGGAGGCGCCGCATGACAAGTCGGTCAGCGTTCCCCACTCCGCCGGCGGCACTGGAATCCGCCAAGCGCGTCCTGAGTTGGTTCGATGGCATTCCCTACACGCTGCTGGCGATCCCATTGCGGCTTGCCGTCGCCTTGATCTTCTGGAACTCGGCCATGACAAAGCTGCCGAACTGGGACACCACCATTGCGCTGTTCGCCGACGAGTACCAGGTGCCGCTCCTGCCTCCCGAGGCGGCGGCATACATGGCCACTGCGATCGAGTTGATCATGCCTGTACTTTTGGTCATCGGCCTGCTCACGCGTCCTGCTGCACTTGTTCTGCTCGGCATGACGCTGGTGATCGAGGTGTTCGTGTATCCCGCCGCTTGGCCCACGCATTTGCAGTGGGCGGCGATGCTACTGGTCCTGTTGGCGCGTGGACCCGGGAAGATTTCGGTGGACTGGTTCTTCCGCCGTCGACTACTCGGCACCGCTTGCAAGTGATCGCAGTCGCGAGCGAATGGTATCCTCGGCCGGGCGCATGTTTCGGCGTCGTTCGTCGCGATGCGCAGCGCGATACCAAGGTGGCGACGATCTTGACCACCAGGATCTCGACCGGCTGCCACATGGCCCCCAAGTGCACAAGTTCGCTTATCTGCTTCTCCAATCGGGTTCGGCGGGCAAGGTCAGGTCGCCTGAGCACTGCCTGCGTAGACGAATCCCATGGGCCGCGGTCCCTTGAGATAACCGGTTTCCAGATCATCGATTCTGAAGCCGGCCGATCGGATCAGATCATCCGGCTTGCGATTGAGATGGCAGCCGCCGGCAACCCGCTTCCAGGCGGGCGTGAGCTTGTCTTGCCAGCGTGCAACTCCGGCGTCGGGTGCTCGGCCATGCTCGGCAAAGAGAACCCGGCCACCGGGCCTGAGCACGCGACGCATCTCGCCAATCACCGCCGTCGCATTGGTGACGGTGCACAGCGTGAAGGTCACGACCAACGTGTCGATGCTGTTGTCGTCTATCGGCAACGCTTCGCCGGAACCCCGTAGAAGCTCGACCGGAACGGATATCTCGCGTGCACGCTCCGCCGCGAAATGCAACAGCTCCGACGATGGATCGACACCGAAGACGCGCTCGATCTGGTCGCCGTAGAATGGCAGATTCAGCCCCGATCCGATGCCAACGTCGAGTACACGGCCACGGGCCGCTTTGCCGATGCGCCGCCGGAACGGGATCATCTGCTTCTGCTGCATGACCAGATCAAGCACGCGCGGAAACAGCCAACTGCTGTAAAAGCCCATTTCTTGTCTCCTGCTACCCGATACGCCAATTGCGATGAAACCCAGAGCGGCCGTTCTGGGTCGTGAGGAACCAATACCTCCCGGAAGTCGCCTTCGATCACTTATCGAGTGGTCGGTGCCTCCGGAAAGTTCGAGGCAACGCAAACGGAAACAACATCGATCACCATCGCAGAAGCCGAGGCCCGAGCAGTGCGCCCGCCAGGGCGCAGAGCAGGATAGGTCCGCCGTACCAGAGCGTGATAAACAGGACGGAACTGTCGGGATGATGGAATGCGCAAACAGCGGCGGCCAATGCACCGGCAACCAATCCCGCGCACGCGCCGGTCCGCACCAAATTGGTCGGCGCGCCTTTGCGCAAGGCCCAAATTAACGACACGAACGGGGCGACGGCGAACAACGGAATGTAAATCAAGCAGGCTACCCACTGCGGTCCAAGGAGCATTCCAGTCCGCGCCGCCGGATCGGCAAGGATGAGTGCGATCATGCCGGCCGAAAAGACAGCAGCAAACAGCAGCCCGACAAGAAGCAGAGGTCCACGTTTCGGTTCCCCGGGGCGTGCGAACCTAATCAAAACGGTGGCGCCTACGGCAGCTAGACCCAGCGCAAACGCCAGCGCCAGCAACCCGGGAACGAAGGTTTCCCTTTGGAGGGTGCCAGTCGGCACACCGAAAAGGGATAGCATCAAGGAAAACGCACCCACCACCCCACCAGTCAGCGCAATCACTATCGTGTTGCGGAGCTCCCGGCCCGTGACCGGCGCGACGTCCGTCGCAAGCACATTGACGAAATCGTCTGTCTTCATAAGCGGCTTCTTTGACTGACGAGGAGCGACAGCGCTCGCAAATCGCGATGCACCGATACGTTAGTGACGGACTCAAACACGCCGGATCGCGCCGCCGCCTCGCTCGCACTCAGTCCGTCGAGCTTGACGAACTGGATGGCGGCCTGTCTGGCTTCGGGCGATCGTTGCGCCAAAACGCCCACAATCGAACGCGACAAGTGTTCTGGACAGCCCCGGTGACCGCGCAAATACGGTTACCTGTGGCGATGCCTGCGCCAGTGGCCAACCAGGCTCGTGGACAGAAAAAGCAAGGCGACGATTCCCGACATCCACAGGCTCATGAATTCGACCCAGCGCCACTCCAAATTAGGATCCCACATGCTCATCCTCCCGTATCCTTCCCGCTCGACGGACATATGCGCCCAATGGTCAGCGGGAAACGCCGCTCCATCGCTCCCTGCAAACGCCAAGCACCACACGCCAACTTTCATCCGCGCGCTCCGGGTGTGGGGTCAGCCGATATCTGCGAGCACCGGAAAGGCCTCGAGCAGCCAGTAGGCGATGGCCGTGAGCTGCCCGGTGATCATCGCGATGCCCATCAGCACCAGGAGACCGCCGGCAAGAATCTGCAGGACGCGCCCGAGCCGACCGATCGCCTTGAGCCGCGCTACCAGACCGTCGGTGAACAGGGCCGCCAGAACGAAGGGCACGCCGAGCCCGAGTGAATAAATGGCGAGCAACGACACGCCCCCCGCGACCGTCGCCGATGCGGCACTCACCGTCAGAACGGCCCCCAATACCGGTCCGATGCACGGCGTCCATCCGAAGGCGAAGGCAAGGCCAAGCACATAGGCGGAGACCGGCCGGCCGCCGGCAATGGCGGGATGCATGCGTATTTCACGCTGCAGCCAGGGCAAACGGGCCCAGCCGAGCATGAAGAGGCCGAAAACGATGACGACCGAGCCACCGACAATTTCGAACTCGTGGCGGTAAGACAGGAGGAGCTGGCCAAGAGCGGTCGCGCTGGCGCCGAGGATGACGAATACCGTTGAAAAGCCGAGCACGAAGCACACGCTCAAACCAACCGCCGGCCACCGCAGCGCAATAGTCCCGCTCGGCGTAACCTCGGCCGACGAGCCGGCAACGTAGGAGAGGTAGCCCGGGACAAGCGGCAGGACGCAGGGCGACAGGAAGGAGACGAGCCCTGCTGCGAATGCGGTCATGAACCCGATGTCGGCGATGCCGATCATGGCGGCGGCCTGCTGCGCGCCTTGTCGACGAGATTTCGCAGCGTTGCCGCATCCGTTGCGCCGCGCAAGATCTGCTCGCCGATCACGAAGCCCGGCGTGCCCGCGATGCGCAGCGCCTGGGCCAGCTTCAGATTGCGATCGAGCGCCGACTGGATCGCGGCATCCGCCATGTCGGCCTTCAGACGGCTCACATCGAGTCCGATCTCGGCCGCGATGCGAAGGGCGCTGGCTTCGTCGGCCACGCCCTTGGCTTGCATGAGCGCCTCGTGGAAGGCGACATAGCGACCCTGCCGGTGGGCAGCCAACGCGGCCTTGGCGGCAAAGATGGAGTTCGGGCCAAGGATCGGGAACTCCTTGTAGACGACGCGCAGCTGCGGATCGCCCGCTACTGTTTCCCGCATGGGGCCGGTGACCCTCCGGCAGTAGGGGCAGTTGTAGTCGAAGAACTCCACCATTGTGACGTCGCCCGCCGGATTGCCGCCGACCGGGCTCGCCGGGTCACGGAACAGCTCGTCGGCCCGCGACTTCAGCGCCGCCTGTGCCTCGTTCTCTTCCGCGGCCCGGCTGCGGGCCTCCAGGCGCCCGACGGCTTCCATGATCACCTCGGGATGCTCGAGCAGATAGTCGCGCACCCGCTGGCCGAATGCATCGGATGTCACGGCCGTCGTCACATCCGAGCGGCTTCCGCGGAAGCCCGGATCCAACGCAAACCACGCCACGATGGCGCCGACCATGAGCACGGGCGGCACGAGCCACCAGGCTGACCGCGGAAGGAGGTTACGAACTCCCAGACTCATGTCTTCTCTCCAAGCTTCAGAAGAATTCGCGTACCCTGTCCCAGAAGCCTTTGTCTTTGTGATGGTGCGGCCGTTGGACGTCGTTGGTCAGCGCGTTGACGAAGCGGATCAGGTTGACCGACGCGAATTCCAAGCCATAGAAATTCGCTCGGCATCGCCCCTCCTTGTCGATCACGTGCGTGACGACGCCATGCATGAGCTGGCCGTTCTCGGTCCTGGTGAACTTGTGGCCGTATGCCTCGACGAGCGTCCTGGTCAGGTCGGCCGGCTGATCGGGCAGCGTCGTCAGGAACACCCAGTTGGCGTCGTCCAGTCCGTGCGCCGGACCGTAGCCGCGGAGGATTTCGGGCGTGTCATGCTCGGGATCAGTCGAGATGCTGATGAACTGGACCCTGTCCTTCATCGGAGTGAGATTGACCATCTTCTGGATCTCGGCGATGCGGTCGGCGTGCAGCGGGCAGACGTCGGGGCATCCCGCGTAGATGAAATGCAGGACGACGACCTTGCCGCGGAGATCGGCGAGCCGGAAGACCTTTCCGTCCGCATCTTGCAACGTGAACTCCGGCGCCGGCTGGTCGACGGGCTGGAAGTACAACTCCTTCTCGAGCAGCATCGCCTGGAGCTCCTCGAGCGAATGGGCGGCCGCGGCAGTCGCCAACGTTGCCGCCGCTGCAAAGGCGAGGATCCAGCCGACGATCGAGCGCATCGTTCACTCCCGATATGTGAGGACATGATCCGCCGCGCCGGATGGCGCGGCGGATCAATGCCGCGCTATTGCTTCTTTCCGGGCTGATCGCCCGCTGGTGGGCTGCCCTCGCGCCATTGCTCATTGGGCTTGCCGGAGGCGCCCTGCATCATCTGGTTGCAGTGATCCATCATCTGGCTCATCTGTCCGTTCCCGTTCATCATGCCCGGGCCCATCATCGAACCTCCCTCGCCGCGCGGGCTCGAGGTGTCGTGGGCTTGCAGCGTCGAGGGCATGGAGAGCGCCACCGCCATGGCGGCGGCAATGCCTACGGCAAACACGGATCTACGCATCGGTCAGTCTCCTTTCATGTTGAGGTTTCGGTTGCCCACCCACCATCGCCGCCTCGACGAAAGCGGCTTGCGGATCGCTGGCGCCGCTTGTGGTCGAAGTGACGGGCGGGATTTCACGCGTCGGGATCGGTGTATCGTCGACCCCGCTGCCTCGTGATGTCGGTGTTGCGGACGTGTCCGTCGAACAGGAACGTCCGCCAATGCGGTGCATGCAGAGGCCCAGCGCGCACATCGCCACGCAGGGTCAGCAGCACCGGCAGGATGCCGGCCGCCACCAGCCAGCTCCAGTTGAAGGCCAGGCCGGCGACGATGGCGACGCTGGCCAGGACGATGATGCCTCGCCAGCCGCGCAGGTGGTAGCGCGCGATGTCGAGCAGATCGCGCGCGAGCGAGGTGTCGGGATTCCGGGTGGGATTCGACTCGGTCATGGGCAAGACTCCTTTCCAGATTCGCCGCGTCACGCGCGCGGCTGCGGCACGATACGCAGGTACGGCTTGGGGGCCTTCCAGCCGCCGGGGAACTTCTTCCTGGCGTCCTCGTCGGAAACCGTGGGGACGATGATCACGTCCTCGCCCGGCTTCCAGTTCACCGGCGTTGCGACCTGGTGCTTTGCCGTCAGCTGGATCGAATCCAGCACCCGCAGCACCTCGTCGAAGTTGCGGCCGGTGCTCATCGGATAGGTCAGCGACATCCTGATCTTCCTGTCGGGGCCGATCAGGAACACCGTGCGCACGGTGGCGTTCTGGGCCGGCGTCCGGCCCTGCGACGTCGCGCCGGCGTCGGCCGGCAGCATGTCGTAGAGCTTGGCGACCTTCAGCTCGGGATCGCCGATCATCGGATAGTTCACGGCGTGGCCCTGGGTCTCCTCGATATCCTTCGACCACCGGCTGTGGTCGTCGACGGGATCGACGCTGAGCCCGATGATCTTGCAGTTGCGCTTGTCGAACTCCTGCTTGAGGCCCGCCATATAGCCCAGCTCGGTGGTGCACACCGGCGTGAAGTCCTTGGGATGCGAGAACAGGATCGCCCAGCCATCGCCGATCCAGTCGTGGAAGCTGACCGGGCCGTGCGTGGTCTCAGCAGTGAAGTTCGGTGCTTCGTCGTTGATCCTGAGTGGCATGATTTTCCTCCAGTTGGTCTGTCACGGTCTGTCGAACTGCTGGTCGATGCGCTGGCGGATAAAGGCGATCATGTCCGGCGCGTCCCATTCGGCGGGGCCGACGAGCCGGCCGATCTCGCGGCCCGCGCGATCGACCAACAGGGTGGTCGGCAGGCCGACAGCGCCCAGTTCGCGCGCCGCCTTTCCGCTGCTGTCGACGTACATGCCGAGGTGTTTGATATTGATATCCCTGTAGAACTTGCGCACGACGGGCAGCCCCTGACGGTCGATCGACAGGGCGACGACCTGGAAATCCTTGCCGCCGAGCGTGCGCTGCAGCCGGTCGAGAGTCGGCATCTCCTTGCGGCAAGGTACGCACCATGTCGCCCAGACATTGAGCAGCACGACCTTGCCGCTGAAATCTGCGAGAGCACGGTCGCGGCCGTCGCCGTCCACGAATCGGACATCGGGCAGCGCCTTTGGCGGATCGTTGATGGCGAAGTTCGGCTCCGCCGCAGCTGCAGCCGCTGGCAGCGTGGCCAGCATCACCAGCAGGAGGAACCAGCTCCTCATCGCGATCCTCGATCAGCGCCTTTTCGCAGACGCTCGATCAGCGGCATGATCGTCGTGTCGCGGATCTGCTCGGTGAGAGGACCGGCATGCTTGTGCATGACGCGCCCGTCGGCGCTCACGACATAGGTCTCGGGCACGCCGTACAGGCCCCATTCGATGCCGACGCGACCATCCCGGTCGACGCCGGTACGCGCGTAAGGATCGCCCAGCGTGTCGAGCCAGCGCGCTGCGTCGGCCGGCGCGTCCTTGTAGTTGATGCCGTGGACGGTCACTGCTCCCGACTTCGCCATGGCCATGAAAAGCGGATGCTCGGCGCGGCAGGCCACGCACCAGGAGGCGAAGAAATTGACCAGCGAGACCTCGCTCCGCAGATCGGCGCTGGACAGGCCGAGCGTGCGACCCTGCACCGGCGGCAGGCTGAAGTCGGGCACCGGCCGCCCGATCAGGGTCGACGGCAGTAGCCTCGGGTCGCGCGTCAGCCCCAATCCAAGCACGGCTGCCAGTCCGACGACGCCGGCAGCCGGCGCGGCGTAGAGGAGTTGACGTCGCCAGGCGATGCCAGATGTCGCTTCGGATGCCGGTTCAATATGGGCCACCATTGATCATTCCTTCGCGTAGACGGTTGGCGCGCCGCCGTCCTTGGGCAGGGCGTAGACGACGAACGGTGCGGTCTTCGCGCCCACCATGCCGGGCGAGCCGGCCGGCATGCCGGGCAGCGTGATGCCCGCGATCTTCGGCCGCTCCGACAGCAGCCGGCGCACGATGTCGACCGGCACATGGCCATCGATCACGTAGCCGTCGATGAACATCGAGTGGCAACCTTGAAGCCGTTCGGGGACGCCCGCGTTCGTGCTGATCGTTGCGAGGTCGTGGGTCGGCTTTACGGTGACGTCGAAGCCGTTGCCGCGCAGATAGTCGGCGTAGCCTTCGCAGCAGCTGCATTGCGGATTCTTGTACAAGGTCGCCTTGCGCGCTTCCGGAGCATATGTCGCGACTGTCGCGACTGTCGCGACGGCGCCGGTCGTCAGGAGGGCGGCGAGACCGAGAAGAAAAGGAGCACGACGCATGGACTGGTTTCCTTTCTATGGGCTGCCGGGGACTGTTGAGCATTTCTCCTCGACGAAGCGCTTGATCTCCTCGACGCCGGAGAAGATCACCGAGACGCGGTCGCCCTGCATGCCGGCGCCGGCGATGACCGGCTTGTCCGGCGCCGGTCCGGTGCCGCGCGTATCGAGCTTCAGCCGCACGTTCATCTCCCAGAACGGCGTGGTGGCGCCGTCGGCCGTGGTGATGAAATAGCTGTCGCCGCAATGGCGGATCGCTGTGACGCGTGCCTTGTCAGGCGCCGAGGCGAGCGGCTGGGGTCGTGGCCCGCGAACAAAGGCGGCCGGCAAGAGGCCCTGCTCGACGACGCGCTGGTCGCCACCCGGCGCCATGGCGAGCTTCAGGAAGGCGACGATGTCGGCGCGCTGCTGATCCTCCTCAATGCCGCGGAAGGTCATGTAGGTGCCCGGCACCATGACCTGCGGATCGGCGACCCACGCGAAGAGCGTCTCGGCATTCCAGGCGAAATCGGCCGATTTCAGCCCCTTCGAGTAGCGCACGAAGCCGGCGATCTTCCCGGCCGGCTTGTCCCAGAGCCCCGTCAGGCTCGGTCCGCTCAGGTGGACGCCCGGTTCGAGCGAATGGCAAGCGACGCAAGCGCGGTAGAGCTGCGCGCCGCGCTTGGCGTCGCCGTCGGCGGCGTGGGCCGTGCTCGTGGCAGCAAGGAGGCCGACAAGGGAGGCCGAGACCAGTCGCATCCGGGTTCCTTTCATCATCCCTTCCCCGGCTTGCCGACGCGGAGCACGGCCATCAGGCCGGCCGTCTGGTGGTCGGTGACGTGGCAATGCACCATCCAGTCGCCGGGGTTGTCGGCGACGAACGCCACGTCGACGGTTTCCTTGGGCTCGACAAACACGGTGTCGGCCCATTGGTTGAATGGAACGGGCGCGCCATTGCGGCTGAGCACGCGGAAGCTGTGGCCGTGCAGATGCACCGGGTGCGACCATGCGGTGTCGTTGCGCAGGCCGAGCACGTAGCTGCGCCCCAGCTCGAACGTCGCCAGCGGGTCCATGCCGGCATGGCCGTCGCCGGTCATCGACATGCCATTGATGGCCCATGCGGCGCGGCCCATTTCCATGCCGCCCATGCCCATCATCCCGCCGCCGCCCATCATGCCGCCCTGCAGCACGAGTTCGCGGCGTTCGGCCGAGGCCAGATCCGGCTCCGGCACGGGATTACGCGGCAGGCGGACCGGCGCATCGAGAGGATGCGAGCGTAGCGGTGGCGCGGTGTCGTAGGCGAGCTGGACCAACGAATATTCGAGATCCTCGTCGTAATCGTCGATCACGCCGTAGCGCCGGCCGGCTTGGCCCTGCATGTCGAGCACGATGTCGATCCGCATCGCCGGCCCGAGCAGCAGGCGGCCGTCTTTCGGCTCATGCGGATCGCAGGGCTGGCCGTCGATCGCCACGACGACGGGGCGATGTCCCTCGAAACGAAGCGCCATGATGCGGGCGAGCGCGGCATTGATGAGCCGGATGCGAACGCGTTCGCCGGCGCGCACGGGCTCGTCGGTCGGCACGACGCCGTTGATGGTTACGGTGTTGCCGATGCGGCCGGACATGGCCGCTTCCATCCGGTTGCCGAAGCCGCCGGCGATCTGCCCGTCGGGCCTCAGCCGCCAGTCCATGATCGTCCACAGCAGCTCGCGGTCCACCGGCACGGGCGAGCGTTCTTCGACAATCAATGCGCCGGCTAACCCGCGGCCGAGCTGCTGCAGCGTATTTGCGTGCGGGTGATACCAGAAAGTGCCGGCGTCGGGTGGCGTGAATTCGTAGACGAAGCTTCCCCCGGGAGGGATGGGCGGCTGAGAGATGCCGGGTACGCCGTCCATGGCGATGGGCAGCCGGATGCCGTGCCAGTGAATCGTGGTGTCTTGATCGAGCTTGTTTTCGACGACGATCGAAACCGGCTCACCCTGGCGAACGCGCAGCGTCGGTCCCGGCACGCTGCCGCCATACGCCCAGACATCGGTCGCCCGCCGGCGCGGGCCGGTCAGCGGCGCTTGCCCAGGGGCTACGACGATTCGATGGCTTGGGCTCGCTTGCAATGGGCTTGGGCGAACGAGACCCAGCATGGCCGCCCCGGCGCTCGCCGAGAGCAATGCCCGTCGCTTCAACAATCCGACATGATCGGTACCCATAGCTCGATCCCTCCGCAACCACCATGGAATGGCGGTGCGCCCGCGTCGCCGGATGACGGTCAACCTGCCTCGGGTTGGAACAGCCGCCCTCGTGCACGTGGGTGCACCGCCGCCTGGTCAGCCGCGGACGGCGACCAGGGTCGCGTTAACCGAGAGTGCGGAGTCTGGGTGGGTAGGGATCGGGCGCGTGCGCCCAGCCGACGAGCGACGGCAGCGCCCGAACCGGCACGTCGAGCCCGTCGGTTCGGACGACCACGACAAGCGCCGGCGCCAGCGTTGCAACGCCTGGACCTCCGCAGACAGCGAGGCGACAGTCCATCGCCTTCATGTCGCCACCACCGTGGTTGCAGTCAGGGCATTCGCTGTCGCTGCCGGCAACGCCCATGGCGGACGCCATGGTCACCTTGGCCGCCATTTCCGTTGTCTGGAAAGTCGAAAGGCTCATGCTCCCAGCAAACACCAGCCCCAGAATCGAGGTGAGTGTCCGCCGCAGCCAGGAGCGAGTCATGTGTGACAGCATGGGGATTTATTTCCAGACTGCAAGCCGTATCGCATCACGGGCCTGTGATCTTACGCCGCTGCCAGCGTTCGGTAGTCAAACGATCACCCCTACCAGCCGTTGCGGGTGTTTCTGCCGTCGAGTCGAACACCGTCTTCGTCAGGCTGCTTGGCCGGACGGTGCGGCGAGAGGGATCGATCTTCTGCACTTGAAGCAGGATATCGCGAGCGACAGGCGCGGCGGTGCGCGAGCCGCCTATCCCATGCTCCACGACCACAGCACAGGCGTAGCGCGGATTGCCGACCGGCGCGTAGGCACAGAACAGGGCATGGTGGCGCAAGTGCCACGGCAACTGCTCCTGGGAGATCTTGCGGTCTCGCTCGGCGTCGGTCATCCGCTTGACCTGCGATGTACCGGTTTTCCCGGCCATCGCCTTGTCTCGTTCCATGATGCGCGAGGCGAACGCCGTGCCGCTCGGGCTGTTGACCACCAGGTCCATGCCGTTCCGGATCGCATTCAGATTTTCTGCACGGAAGGACAAGCCTGGCGCCTCTGGCGCCGATCTCAACGGCCGTAATCCGATCGGCCTGCGCGCGTTGACAGTGGCTGCAATCAGGCGCGGCCTCACTCCATAGCCCCCATTGGCGACGCGCGCCGTCATGACTGCGATCTGCAGCGGCGTCGCCAGCATGTCTCCCTGACCGATGCCGAGATTGTAGGTGTTGCCGATCGTCCAGGGCCTGCCCGTGCGTTCCAGCGTCCAGCCGGGCGTCGGCAGCAGGCCAGGTGATTCTTCGGCCAACCCAATATCCGTGCGCTTGCCGAAGCCCAGCTTCCTCGCGGCTTGGACGATCTGGTCGACACCGGCGCGCTTTGCCGCTTCGTAGAAGAAGACGTCACAGGAGTGCTGCAAGGCCTCGGTGACATTGAGCCAGCCGTGACCGGAGGGACAGATCCAGCAATATTTCTTCTGGTCCCAGCCCGGAAGGTCGATCGAGCCGCCGCAGAAGATACGATCGGACAAGGTTAGCGCGCGGCTCTCAAGCGCAGCCAACGCGGTCACGATCTTATAGGTCGAACCGGGCGGGTAGACGCCTTGCGCCGCTTTGTTGACCAGCGGCTTCCTCGGATCATTCAGCAACCGTTGCCATTCCGCCTGAGTAATGCCACGGGCAAACACATTGCTGTCAAAGCCCGGAACCGAAACCATGGCCAGAACGTCGCCGGTGATCACGTCCATCACCACTGCCGCCGCGCTCTGATCGCCGAGTCGATCGGCCACGAACTGTTGCAACTCGACATCGATCGTCAGCACCACGTCAGCGCCGGAATCACCCTCGGCACGATTCAGCTGACGCATCACTCGGCCGACGGCATTGACTTCCACCTGGACGACTCCGGGTTTGCCACGCAGTGCTCTATCGGCACTCTTCTCGATGCCTCTCTTGCCGATGCGCAGGTCCGGAAGCTCCAGCACGGCTTCTTCGTCGCTACTTGCCAGGTCCTCGGCTGAAACCCGGCCGGTATAGCCGACGATGTGGCTCGTGAGATCGGCGTTGAAATATTCGCGCGTCTGGCCAAGTCCGATCGAAACGCCGGGCAGATCGGGCACGTTGAACTCGATCCGCGCCATTTCGTCCCAAGTCAGGTTCTCGCGCACTTCTAGGGGGACGAACCCGCGGGGTTGCCGAATCTGTTCCATGAGATGCCGGCGGTCGCGTTCGCTGATGGTGACGAGTCGGCCGAGACGGTCAAGCACCATCTCGACGAGTTTGGCTCCCGCCGATGCGCGCGGCTTTTCAGCCGTCATGAGCAGGCGGAAATTGCTGCGGTTTGCCGCCAGCACTCGGCCCGTTCGATCGAAAATGAGGCCGCGTGTCGGCATGAGCAGCCTGGTGCGGAGCCGGTTGCCTTCCGCCAGCACCCTGTATTTGTCCGTCTCCACCGATTGCAGCTGGTGGAGCCTGCCACCGAGCAGGCCGAGCAGACCCGCTTGCAGTCCGCCCAGGAGCAGTGTTCGACGTCTGAATCGGGGATAGTGATCTTCTCGGCGTGCCATGGATGGCGCCTTGAAATTGACGAGCACACAGCACTCCATCGCAAATGCGGTGGAGACGGCAGAGCAGCACCGCGAGGTGCCGGCTATCTCGAAATCAGGCGCGTGGTGGGAAGGGATCGGGCCGCGGCGAAAGTCCCCGAAGGATCGATGACCAAGCCTGGTCGGCCCTGCTCGCAGCCGCCGCCTCCAGCTCCAGACCGCGAATAGGAAGTGTTGCGCCTGAGCTGACGCACGTTGCGCTGCATCCCGCGCGCGCCCAGGTGCAGGACGTTCCGCATGTCAGGCAACCTGCGCCGCCGGAAACCGCCTTGCACTCGGATGTTGCCGGATCCGCCGACGCGCCGGTCCCAACAATTGGCACGCCCGCCACCAAAACGGCGAAGCAGCTCAGCAGCGCGAAGAGAAAGCGCCAACGCTTCATGAAGTCATTGTGCTTCGGTTGCCTCTTCGTGCCAAGCGCTATGCCTCCTTCACGGCTTCGATGATCTTCACGACGTCGAGGTAGACATTCTCCACCCGGCGCAATCTAAATCCGGCTTTCTGAACGTTGCCGACGGTATCGCGGTTGAGGTCGGGGCCGAAGCGGCTGACGAGAGGCGTCATGAGATCCATGAGAATTCCCAGCGGTCCGATCGCGCTGCGGACATGCTCAAACATGAGAATCTGTCCATTGGGCTTCAAGACTCGACGAAGCTCGCGCAGGCCAACGATCGGCTTTGGGACTGAGCAGAATGTACAAGCTGTCACGACCGTGTCGAAAGTAGCGCCCGCGAATTCGAGCGCGCAGACGTCCATCTCGCGCAATTCGATCGAGCCGGTGTACGTCGCCGCCTTCAGCGCGGCCCGTTCGAGCATTTTCGGGCTGATATCGATGGCGACGACATTCATGCTTGGCGGAAAGAATTTGAAGTCATTGCCCGTGCCGGCTGCCACCATGAGCGTCGCCCCGCTCATCTTGCTGAAAAGCCTCCGCTTGTGTGGTCCGAGTCGACGATCTTCGGCGAACGCGAAGAGATCGAGCGTGCGACTGGCCTTGTCCCATTTGCGTTGCGTTGCTGTGTCCATGGCAGTTCTCCGTCTAGCCGGCGGCATCAACAACGGGGCCGCGGAGCGTCCGATCATAGATCTTCACGCCCAGCACAACGATTGCGCCGAACACGGCACCGACCAGCGCGGTGGCGCCTAGCGTAGCCGACCCTGCCGCCATCGAATCGCGCATGCCAAACAGCATGCCGCCGTACATCCCGATCAGCGAACCCGGCATCATCGTCTCGAACATGCCGAGAAGTGCTGACAGGACGAGCCCAAGCACGAAATGAAGAACCATGCCCACCGCCATGCCGATCAGCATGGCGATCACCATATCCATTCCCGGCCAGACAAGAGCACGTACGACGAGAGCTGTCGCCACACTGATCAGCATTCCGGCGAGGTAGTCTCCAATGGTGAACAACATGGTCCAATTCCTTCTTCCTGCGATCTGGAGGCGGCGGATCAAGGTCGACATTCGCTCGCCTCGGCTGGAGCAACAGCGAGAGGATAAAGGCGGATCGGCTGTCTGCGACCTCGCAGGAGGCGGGTGACGGGCTCCGGCAGCTGCAGGTCCTCCTCCAGACCCGGAGCGGCGTCCAGGACGTCGGCCGAGACCAGCAGCGGCGTCGCGAGGTCGGCGGTCAGACGTTCGATGCGCGCGGCGGTGTTAACGGCGTCGCCGACGACCGTATATTCGAGCCGATGCTCGTCACCTAAGGCACCCGCAATGACATCGCCGTAGTGGATTCCGATACCGATCTCCACCGGCGGCAGTCCTTCGGCGATCCGCTCGTTGCGCCATCTGTCGATCACGGCGACGAGTTCCACGCCCGCCAGCACGGCATTTCGGGCATCATCGGCAGTGGGCTCCGGCACGCCGAAGATCGTCATGACGCCGTCGCCGATGAACTTGTCGATCGTGCCGTGATGCCGGGCGATCGGTTCGGCGATGCGGCGCCTGTACTCGTTCAGGAAGTTCGCGACCTCGTCTGCCGGCATTCGCTCGGCCAGGGCGGTGAAGCCCCGCAGATCGACGAACAGGATCGCCACCTTCTGAGGCCGGAAGGAGCGCGCCGCATTGCCGCTCTGCGCGATCTCGTCGACCAGTCGCGGGCTGAAGTAGCGCGAGAGGTTCTCCCGCATGTACGCTTCGGTGATCGCGGTGGTCGACGCCCGCCGCGCCCGCTTCACGGAGACGAACAATGTGTAGGTCGTCAGGCCGACGACCGCGAGGCGCGCAAGGTTGGCCGTCAAAGTGCCGGGTATCTGGGAATTGCCGTCGACGTAGGCCGCCCACAGCCAGATCGCAAGCCAGCCCGCGACGAACAAGCCGCCCGTGTACAGGATGAGGAACGGCCGGTGTCGCACGGCCGCCGCCGCAAGGAACACGAAGATGAGCAATGCGACAGGCGTCTCGAGGGCCAGTTGCAGAGGCTGGCCGGTTTCGCTGGCAAGCGTGGTGAGGCAATGGATCAGGAAGGCCACGTCGAGCGCGGCAAAGAGCCAGAGCACCCAGGGCCCGAACCGCAGCCTGTTGACGAACACCGGGGTGGCGATCGTGATCGCGGCGAACCCGGCCAGCGGAAACATTGTCGGACGCCCCAGCTCGGCGACGCCGACAACGTCGAACACCAGCGCCAGGACGAGCAAGGCGAGCACGCGAAGACCGGCGATGATTCGCTCGGAGCGGCGCTCGAGTCTTCTGAAGGCACGATCGACTTGCGTACTCATGGGGCCATCGTCGGCTTTGCGACCTGAAATCTCCGAAGCCTACCGACCCAGGCACTGCGCGTCAGGCCCTGATTGCTCTTGAGTCTGGAACCGCTCCAGGGTGTAGCGTCGCCGATGATGGAGGAGCGCACCGCCCTGCCGCCATTCCGGTGGATTTCCCGGATCGGCCCCGATACGGCGAAGACGGTTCTCGCCGCCGGCGGAATGCTGGCGGCGTTCGGCGTCGCATCCTGTTGCGCCCTGCCGATCGCCTTGACGCTCCTGGTATCAGCGCCGCATCGCTTGTCGGCATCGGCTATGTCGCGGCGCAATACCAACAGGAGTTGCTTTACGTCGCGGTCGCCTGTCTCTCCGCGGCCGGACTGGTCATGTGGCGGCAGCGGCAGGCGCCGGCCTGTGCGGAGGGTGCCGCCTGCGCGCGCCCGGCCGCCGGGTGGGCGAGCTCGATCGCCGTCGGCCTCGGGCTCGCGCTGCTCGCCCTCACCTTTTGGTACGAGACGCCGATATGAGCGTCGTCCTCGAATCGGCTCTGACCTGTCCCGAGTGCGGGGCACGGAAGACCGAAACCATGCCGACCGATGCGTGCCTGTACTTCTACGAGTGCACGAGCTGCCGGACGGTTCTGCGGCCCAGGCCCGGCGATTGCTGCGTCTTTTGCTCCTACGGCACGATGCCGTGTCCGCCGATCCAGGCGGGAGACGTCGGTGACTCCTGCTGCAAGCCTCTCGCTTCAGAGGCGGGCTGACGATGCTGTAGAACGGTCCACGGCGACCGTTCGGTGCATCTTGCATCAACTGTCCGTCCACCTTCTCCGCTTGGGGATCGCGGCGGTTGCGCGGCTCATGGCGGTTTCCGGCGGCGAGCGCCGCTCGGCTTTCGGCGGCCATTGTTGCGGCGTAACCTTGGTGCGCGCAGCGACCTTCCCAATCGTGAACATGGGGCTCCTCCGCCTGAGCCGCCATCCTACACCCTGGAGGCCGCTCCAGGGTCAAGACAACGCCATGCGGGCGCTGGCGGTCGCTCAGGTGGAACGGCGGCGGGAATTTGACCACGAGTCGTTAACCACCCTTTTGTAGCAGAGCCTTCATCTGGTCGATCTCGGCCTGCTGGCCCGAGATGATGGTCTCGCACAGCTTCCTGATCTCGGGGTTCTGCAGGCGTGCTTCCTCGCACATCAGGATTGCGCCGGCATGGTGAGGAATCATTGATTTCATGAACTCGCGGTCGGCGATGGCCGCCTGGTCGCGGATCGCGAACCAGCAGAGTACCAGCGCCGCGGCGCTGCCAGCCAGGATCGCAGTGTTCCAGCCGCGCCGCTCATACATCGGCCGCATGACCGAGAGCTCGATGATCAGCATCGGCGCCCGGCCATGTAGACTTGGTTGAGGTTGGGAAGGACGTTGGCCAGGCGGTCGACCATCGCGTACATCAGGATGTACATGGCGATGAACGACAGCACCGCCATCGCGAGCAGTCGCAGGTAAGGTTTGCTGTGCATGATCGCTCTCCAAGCCGCGTGCCGGGAACGATGCGCCGTCACAGCCGGTTGCCGCATTTCTGTCTTCGCTTGACAGCCGATACCCTACGGGGGTAATGTTCCGGCCATGGTCCGGGTCCGCTCGCTCCTGTGGCTGGTGGCGCTGGTCGCCTTCGCGCTGTCGTCGTTCGGCACGGCGTCGCTCGGCCATGTGGCTGTTCCGGCCGATCAGACGGCGATGGCAGACTGCCCCGACCACGCACCGCCGCCTGACTGCCCGTCGCAGGGCACGGCCAAGCATGCAGCCGGCAAATGCTGCCCCTTGATGGCCGGCGTGGTGGCGTTGTTGTCGGCGGTTGCCGCGGCACAGACGGCCGCGCCATATCATGCCCGGCCGGCCACGATCGCTCGCAATCTCATCGGACTCACGTTCACGCAGGATCCGCCGCCTCCCCGAGTCTGAACCGCTGCCCGCGGTTCCCCAAAAGACACGGAGAGTCATCATGTTGTTCCGACGTTCGAGCGTTGGCGTCGCGGCATTGGCGGCATTGCTTGCCGGATGCAGCAGCGCGCCGCTGCCGCAAGCCGTCTCGCCCGATCCCGCCGATCCTGAGACGCTGACGATCACCCAGCCCTATCAACCGGTGATGGCGGGCACATCCTCGCACACGCCAGTGGGCCTCAAGTCTTGGCGCGAGCTCAACGACAGCGTGGCGCCTGGCGGCAGCCGGTCACCATGACTGTCACCTCGAAAATGGCCCTGGCGGCGGCCTTGGGATTGCTGGCGACAGGCTGTGCCAAGTTCACCGCCGACGGAGGCATGGCCCCCGTCACGGATGGTGTCCGCAAGGAGATCGGCAAGGACGTCAGTAAGCTGACATCCGCCGAAGATCATCGCCGCGCGCGCGAGCGCATTCAGGCCCTGCTGGCCGAGTCGTTGAGCGAAGACACTGCCGTTCAGATTGCCCTGTTGAACAATCGCGGGCTTCAGGCCGCCTACAACGATCTCGGCATCTCCGAAGCGGAATACGTGCAGACCAGCCTGCCGCCCAATCCTGCCGTGACCGCATCGCGCGTGTTTGGCACGGGCGGGTTCGTCGAATTCGGCTTCCAATTGATCGGCAACCTGCTTGCGGCGGCGACCCTGCCGAGGCGGACCGAGATCGCCAAGCGGGAGTTCGAGGAAGCGCGTTATCGCGCCATCGCGACGACGCTCAGCCTCTCGGTCGACGCCCGCAGAGCCTACATTCGCGCCGTCGCCGCCCGGCAGCGGCTGGCACTGCTCGAGCAATCGCGCCAGACCGCCGATGCCTCGGCGCGGTTGATGAAGCAGCTCGGCGAGACCGGCGCCGCCAACAAGCTCGATCAGGGGCGCGTCGCGGCCTTCTATGCCGAGTTGAGCGCCCAGGTCGCCCAGGCCCGGCTCATGGTCAGCAAGGAGAAGGAGGCGCTCAATCGCCTTCTCGGCCTGTGGGGAACCGACCTCGACTACACCCTGCCGGCCAAGCTCACCCCGCTGCCGACGACGCCGGAGCCGCTTTCCGACATCGAAGTCGAAGCCATGCGGCGGCGCGTCGACCTGATCATCCTGCGCTACGAGATCGTGACGCTGGTGAAGTCGGTCAAGTTCGTCGAAGCGACGCGATACATGTCGTTCCTCGAGCTCGGCGGCGGCTTTCGAAACGAGCTCGAGACCAACGATGCCGGCGAGCAGACCTCGAAGAACCGCTACGGCCTGGAACTGGGCATCGTCATCCCGATCTTCGACACCGGCG
Source organism: Rhodospirillales bacterium (assembly GCA_009377525.1). GTDB lineage: Bacteria > Pseudomonadota > Alphaproteobacteria > Reyranellales > Reyranellaceae > Reyranella. Next base: position 3,277 of record WHTW01000024.1, on the reverse strand, counting down.
AGGCTCGGGTGACGACGGCGCGCGAGATCTACATGCGCGCCATCAATCGTCTGGTCGAACGCTCGATCAATGCCCGTTCCGAGGCACGCGTCGCCTATACGACCTATCGCGCGACCTTCGACATCGCCCGCTTCTACCAGACGCGAATCCTGCCGTTGCGCCGCCAGAACTCCGCCGAGGTCCTGCTGCGCTACAACGGCATGCTCGTCGACGTCTTCGAGGTGCTGGTCGAAGAGCGCGAGCGCATCAATTCCAGCATCGCCTCGCTGGATGCGCTCCGCGACCACCACTTGGCGATGGCCGACCTGCAGGCGGCCTTGATCGTCGGCGGAACCGTTCCTCCGTCAGGCGTCATCAACACAACCCCTACCCCGGAAACCATTCCTCTCGGGCTGTAGCACAAGGAGATCACCATGAGTCTCTCCAGACGCAATCTCGTCGGGGCCTCGGGCCTCGCCCTTCTCGGCGCCGCCGCCGTCAGCGGCCGCGTCCAGGCGCAATCGATTCCCGAAGCGCCCACCACGACGACCAACACCATGCAACCGCCGCTCTATCCGAAAAGCGGGCCGGACTACCAGCCGGTCGTCACCTTGAACGGCTGGACCCTGCCGTGGCGGCAGAACGGCGACTGGAAGGAGTTCCATCTCGTCGCCGAGCCGGTCGAGCGGGAGATGGCGCCTGGCATGATCGCCCGCCTGTGGGGCTACAACGGCCAGAGCCCGGGGCCGACCATCGAGGCGGTCGAGGGCGACAAGGTGCGCATCTTCGTCACCAACCGCCTGCCCGAGCACACGACGATCCACTGGCACGGCATGCTGCTGCCCAACGGCATGGACGGCGTGGGTGGCCTCACCCAGCCGCACATCAAGCCGGGCAAGACCTTCGTCTACGAGTTCGAGCTTAAAAAGAGCGGCACCTTCATGTACCACCCGCATGCCGACGAGATGGTGCAGATGGCGATGGGCATGATGGGTTTCTTCGTCGTCCATCCGCGCGATCCCGATCTCTATCGCGTCGACCGCGACTTCGTCTTCCTGCTCGCCACGTACGACATTGATCCGGGCAACTACCTGCCCAAGGTCCATGAAATGCTGAACTTCAACATGTGGACGTTCAACAGCCGGGTGTTTCCGGGAATCGATCATCTCGTCGTACGCAAGGGCGACCGCGTGCGCGTGCGGGTCGGCAACCTCACCATGACCAACCATCCGATCCACATGCACGGCTACCACTTCGAGGTTACCTGCACCGACGGCGGCTGGGTGCGGCCGGAAGCGCGCTGGCCCGAGACGACGATCGACATCCCCGTCGGAGCGATGCGTGCCTATGAGTTCGTTGCCGACGTGCCCGGCGACTGGGCACTCCATTGCCACAAGTCGCACCACACCATGAACGCGATGGGGCACGACATTCGAACCTTCATCGGCGTCAACAAGCGGGAATTCGCCAAGCAGATGCGCCGAATGGTTCCCGACTACATGCCGATGGGCGGCGCCGGCATGGCCGACATGGGCGAGATGGAGATGCCGCTGCCCGACAACACGCTGCCCATGATGACGGGCTTCGCCCAGTTCGGGGCGGTCGAGATGGGTGGCATGTTCACGGTCGTGAAGGTGCGCGAGGGGCTGGCGGCCGGCGATTACAAGGATCCCGGCTGGTACCAGCACCCGCCCGGTACGGTCGCCTGGGAGTGGAAGGGGCCAACGCCGACGAGCACGAGCGCGCCGGGGGCGAAGCCCGTGCCGCGGGGAGGGACGCCCGTCCAGGTCGTCAAGCCGCGCGGCGGCCATGGCAGCCACTGACTGCGTGGATTCCGCATGATCCCCAACCCGCGCAGCGGGTTGGAAACCTGGGAATCTCTCACGATTCATCGTTGTCAATCGAGTGTCACCGCGTCACCCCCCAAACAGCCAAAGGAGCAGTTAATGCGTTCAGCCATTGTTGTTGTATCCGTCCTCGCCGCCCTCACAGCGTCCGGCATCGCCTTTGCCGACGCGGGCCACAGCCACAGCCATGCGACCGAGGTCGCCTATGGCATGCCCGGCGATCCCAAGAAGCCGGCGCGCATCGTGCAGATCGTCATGCGCGAGTCCGACGGCAAGATGCTGTTCCAACCCGACCGTATCGAGGTGAAAAAGGGCGAGCAGATCCGCTTCATGCTGCGCAACAACGGCGAGTTGGACCATGAGATCGTGCTGGCGACGCTGGAGGACAACCTCAAGCACGCCGAGGAGATGAGGAAGAACCCCGACATGGAGCATGACGATCCGAACGCCAAGCGGCTGGGCCCGAAGAAGACCGGTGAGATCCTCTGGCGTTTCACCAAGGCCGGCGAATTCGACTTCTCCTGCCTGATCCCAGGCCACCGCGAGTCCGGGATGTTCGGCACGGTCGTCGTCAAGTAACTCCCATACCCCGATGGAGTCTCAGATGCGCAAGTTAGTCTCTGCAATCGCGATGGCCGCCGCCATGACGCTCTGCGGTGCGATCGCCGCGCTCGCCCAGGCGCCGGTGCCTGTCGATGGCCAAGTCACGAAAATCGACGAGTCGGCAGGGAAGATCACGCTCAAGCACGGGCCGATCAAGAATCTCGACATGGATGCGATGACCATGGTCTTCCGGGTCAAGGACCCGGGCGTCCTCAAGACCGTCAAGGTTGGTGACGCCGTGAAATTCGAGGCCGAGCGCGTCGACGGTGCGATTACGGTCACCAAGATCCAGAAGGCGAAGTGATCGAATGTTGCGGCCCATTCAACCCTGGATCGAGAAGTGGCTTTTCGGGAAGGGCGCTGGACTCGCAGGCAGGAACCGCGAGTCCAGCCGGCTTCCGGGAAGCCGCACCACCCGTCAGGGGAATCGGGTGAGTTAATTTTCATGAGATGAGGCTGACGAGGAAGTCCTCGTCCCAAGCTGCGGTCAATCGTTTGGTCGTCATGGAAAGCTTGGCTGGATGACGGCGCAACAGGTTGTGTGCGATGTGTTTGATGGTGGTGAAATTGGCCGGAGCATGTTCGGTTCGGACGCGGCATTCGTCGTCCCTGAAGAGGCAGTCCATCAACCAGTGCATGCTCTCGACGGCCCAGTGGCGACGGACGACGTCGCCGAGCTTGTCGGCCTTGTCGGTTGACGAGGTGATGTAGAAGCGCGTTTCCGGTTCGACCCTGGCGCCGCTCTCGCGCTCGCTCTGGACCATCACCACGGCCTTCAATCCGGGCCAGTTGAGGCGCTCCTGGAGCCATCCGACATCATGGAAGACAGTGGTGCGGCGGGTCTCGAT
>WHTW01000023.1 GCA_009377525.1 Rhodospirillales bacterium | reverse complement strand
GCACCACCATCTCCATTCCATGGACGGCACGCCGACCGTCGACTTCAAGCCATACCTCGATCGGCTCTGTCGCGACCATTCGACGATGTCGATGTCGGAGGAGCGCCCGGATCAGCGCCTTGCCGTCGACGCGATCGAGCTCAGCCTGCCGACCACCGTCGGCATTCCGCTCAGCCTCATCGTCAACGAGCTGGTCACCAACGCCATCAAGCACGGCAGGGGGCGAATCACGGTGACGCTCGCGCCCTCCGGAAAGCGCCATGCCCTGTCAGTGTGCAACGCCGGCGCCGGCTTGCCGGAGGGCTTCGATCCCACCGCCTCCAAGGGCCTGGGAATGACCCTGGTCTCCTCCCTTGTCGCGCAGATCGGCGGCGAACTGCGGATCGATCGCGGCGACGACGGCGACCGCACGAGATTCACCGTGCTGTTCGCCTGATCTCTCCCCGGAGCAGTCGTACCCTGCTCCGGTCGCTCCCCTCGGGACTGCCGCGACGCTCTCTCCGCAGGCGGCCCCGAGGGCGAGCAATTTCCACCGTCGGCGTCTGGAGCACAATCCGTCCAGCTGGAATCGGCTGGACGGATTGTGCCCTGCAAAGCAAACATCGCCAGTGCGCGCGAACGGCGTTCCTCGCGGCCAATCTCCAACAGGCCATCAACGACGGGTATACGCCGCCGGCCCCGGCGCGACGGCGAGCAGGTCGCCCGTGCTGGTCCGGGCATCAAGCGTGGCTACGGCCCAGTCCTGCAGGGCTTTGGTCGTGGCAATCGACGTGGCTGTGCCAAGGGCAAAGATCAACAAGGGCAGGCTGGCCGCCAGGAGGTAGTTCATTGCTGCCTCTCAAAATCCGCCATTGGACAGGCGCCAAGCCAGCGGCAGCCGCCGATCATTTTGCCGATACGCTGCCGGTCGGACCGACGCTCAGCAGCACTTCGGTTTGACCGCGCAACGCGCTCGCCTTCCAGACGCCGTCGGATCCACGGGCCAGCGCGCGAACGCCCTTGTAGCCATCGGCCTCGATCGCCGCTTTCGCCGCCGCCTCGCTCATGTTGCCCGGAGGCGCCGTACCGGCGGCTGACGGAGAGAGGGTTGAAGCGGCTTCGTTGGCAGGAACGAACGAGCGGCGCTGCGAGAAGAAGACGGGCACGGGCGGGCGGGCTGCGTCCAATGAAGGGGCGCTTCGCGCGGGCAGCGCCGACACGCGGGTCGGGAGCGCCATCAGTGGCGGCCGCGACTGTTCGGTGGAACGGGCCAAAGCCGCGGTCCTCTCGGGAAGCGGCGCGAATACGTGTGCGCCGGCAACACTTGCCGTCGTCGCGAGCAGCCCGAGGGCCAGAGACCTGAATTTCATTTGGGAGGCCTTTGGATCGCGACGCCTCAGCGGTCGCGTCCGACAACAACAACGCCGGCGCCGGCGCGTCGTTGCGGAGCTGGTCAAATCGGACGGGCGAAGCGCCCGTTGCCGACGTGTTGACGGCTCCCGACTGCGTTGGGCGTGACGACGCGATTTATTCGTCAAAGCTGCAACTGTTCCGCGTACCCCGCGTTGACGCCATGACCTAATTTCCCGGAAGGAACACCCCATCCAATGCGCGTTCGGATTCTAGCGACAATATCGCTCGGCCTGCTCTCGGCCGCATGCCAGGGCACCTACAGCCAGAACGCGCCCGGCGCCGCGGCGCCGGCCTATGGCAATACTTACCGGTCCTCCAGCGCGGCCTGCGCCGACTACGGCTTCCGCGCCGGCACGACGAGCTTCAACCAGTGCGTCGCCCGTGAACAGCAAGCTCGCGCCACCGGCCGCGTGAACCGCGGCTACGCTGCCACCCAGTTGACTGCGGATGCGCGCAGCGCCTGCGGCTCGTACGGCCTCGCTGCCGGGACGGCGTCCTATGATCGCTGCGTCAGCCGCGAGGTCGACGCCCGCACCTATCGCGACGGCGCAGCCCAGCCGGCTCCGGCCTACTACACGGACCAGAACGGCAACCGCGTCGATGCCCAGGGTTATCGGGTCGACGCCAACGGCTATCGGATGGCCACCCCGACCTATCGCATGGACCAATACAACAATCGGGTCGATGCCCAGGGCTATCGCGTCGACAGCACCGGCCGCCGCATGCCCGTCCAGGGCCCGTACTACACGCCGGATCCCCAGGCCTTTTCGACCCAGGCGGTCTCGCGCGACGAATTCGGCAACCGCTACGACGCGCAGGGCAACCGCGTCTATGCCAGCGGCCGCGTCATCGGCACGGCGCAAAACCGATACTAGGTGGTCGAACCCAGGCACACCGGGGGCTCTCCTCATGAACCTCTTTGGCGCGATCGCACTCAGCTCCGGCCTGATATTGACCGGTTCAGCAATCGTGGGTGCAAGTCCGCAGAACAAGATCAAGGCAAACGCGGTGATCTGCGTCACCAAATCGGGAATTGAAGCCACCCGCGCGGACATGAACGCCAAGCAGCTTCAAAGTCTGGGTTGCTCTACCGCACCGACAAGTCTTCGCTTCGATGTTCTGCCGCCTTCAGTGGCATGTGATCCTTACTTGTTCGTGGCGGCTACACTGCCCGACAAAATCCTACGGTATTGGATCAGGCGCGACGAACTTGATGACCAAGTGCTCAACGTCGCCGACGACGATGTGGGCTGCCGGGATTGAGCAATCGTGGCCGTCGAAATGCAGATATCTCGAAATATGGGCGACGTTCGGCATCGCCTGGAACAGAGGACGGTTCATGTCACTCGGTCTCATACTTCTCATCATCCTCGTGGTCTTCCTGCTCGGCGGCTTCAGCGGCCGCTTCGGCGGCTATGGCTACGGCTACGGGCACGGAGGTGTCGGTGTCATCGGCATCATCCTGATTGTCGTTCTTGTTCTCATGCTGCTCGGGCGCATCTGATCCGACATGCGGGTCCTCTACGTCGGTTTGGGTTGCCGCGGCTCAGAGGGCCGGCGTCGATGGATTGCAGCACCCGCGGTGATTGCGCGTGCTTGTGGCGCAGCGCGGCTTGGTCAGTCGCCAACGCATCGCAGCGCAAGCGCGTGAGAGCACGCTCGACCCTGTAGTCGGTCGCCGCATCGGTGATCACCGTGGCCAACCACCGCCGACACTCCACGCCGCGCTCGCCCAAGGTCGTGACATCAAGCGGCGTGCTTCCGAGCTGGGCAGGGCGGCACAAGTGGACCAATAGGCGTTCGACTTCATGGTGCGTCCTTTCGATGAATGCCGACACATCGGCGGCGTATTCCGCGATTGAGAAGGGGCGGCCTAGAGCACAATCCATCCAGCTGGAATAGCTGGATGGATTGTGCCCTGTGAAACAAACATCGCCGGTGCGCGCGAATCCGATCAGATGGAACCGCGCGCGGTTCCATCTGATCGGATTCCGCTCCAGCCGCCCGGCACGGGGCCCCGCGGGACCCGCCGGCGGCCCGCCAATCGGGGTCACCGCGCCAAAGCACTATCCTTCCGCGCGCTTAGGATGCGGCCATCCAGCAAAGCATCGACGTCGCGCCGGGCGTCGACCTGCTCGACGCCATACCTGGCGACGATCTGGGCGACCAGATCGTCGCTGCTCTTGAGAAGATGGAGTTCCTGGCGGCTGAACCGCTTCCATTTGCTTGAAAGCGCGTTCAGCAAAGCGTCGCGCTCCCTGTCGTCCTGCCGCACGTCATCGTTCGTCGCCGCGCTGGACATGATGTCTCCCGTTGTCGCCTGGCTGTCGCGGCACCGAAGATCCTTCAGGCGGCGCTCTTCAGACATGGGGACGATGGCCGCGATAGTAAGGGCAGCGCCGACTTTTTCGCCGCCGGCACGACGCCTCCCGTCGGTCTTTCGAACGAAATCAACGTTGCGGAGCGCGCCTGCCTTGCCGATTGGCAGTTTCGGCATTGCCCGCCTGGTGCCGGAACTCATCCCGCCGCTGGCGGATCGAGGCGACGACGGCGTCCGGCGGCATGCCGATTCGCGAGAGCAGGGCTTCCGACAGCCGCAGCGACGCCTCGATGGTTTCCGGCACGACATCGGTGGCCCCGAGCTGATAGAGGCGTCCGGCCTGCTCGGCGTCGCGTGCCGCAAGCCACATGTCGAGCAGGAGTGCCGTGTCGCTGTCCGGCGCCGGCTCAGCCATAGACCGCCTCGGCTTCGGCAAGAATCCGGCGCCGGCGAATATAGTTGCGGCTCGCCTCGACGGCCTCGCGCTCGACCAGGTCGACCGGGCGGCCCAGCAATTCTTCCAGTGCCTCCTTGAAATCCGTGAAGGCAGCCAGATCGTCACGCACTGCCGGGGCGAAGGTCACGAGGAAATCGGCGTCGCTGCGCGTGGGCTCGAAATCACCGCCGCGGGCGGCCGAGCCAAAGACTTCCAGTCGCGCCACACCGTAGCGACGGCAGAGCGCCCCAAGATCGGCGCGCCGGTCAGCAATGGCGGCATGCATGGCGGTCTCCTCTCGACGATCGAGGCCGATATGCCATCGCCGCGGTCAATGCGCCAGACCTCTCGCGCGCAAGTCATGCCTTCAAGGATGCCGACAGCGGCGGCTGTTCGGCGAGCACCTGGTGCTGGCGGGCCTGCCGGAGTGATCCGGGCGCGGGCCTGAGATCACGGGCAGGCTGGACAGATCTCCAGGACACGTCTGTGGCTTAGAGCGGAATCCGATCAGATGGAACCGCCCGCGGTTCCATCTGATCGGATTCGCGCGCACTGGAGATGCTGGTTCCACAGGGCACACTCCGTCCGGCTGGTTCCAGCCGGACGGAGTGTGCTTTAGCGCACATAACGGGCTGAAATGGCGTGCGACAGTGAGCCCGCCGGTGGCGGCTCCGCCGTTCGCACGCCCGCGCGCCCTGGCCGGCGAGCGCCTTGAAGAGGAATGCCCGACGTGACCGACGTGGTCCTGGTGGACGATGACGATCTTTATCGCGAGGCCTTGTCGGCGGACCTGGCCGATCGGGGGTTTGCGGTTTCCTGCTTTGCCGACGCGCCGTCCTTCCTCGAGGCCATGAGCAACGGCATCGCGGCACAGGTTGCGCTGCTCGACTGGGTCCTGCCGCAAATGTCCGGTTTCGAGCTGCTGGGCGTGCTGAGAGAGCGCGGCATCGGACTGCCGGTCGTCTTCCTGACCGGATACTCGTTCGTCGAGCGGGAACTGCGCGCGCTCGACCGCGGCGCCGTCGACTTCGTCGACAAGGCGCGCGGGACGGAGGTGCTGGCCCGCCGGTTGCGCGTGATCATCGAGGCCCAGCGGGTGCTCCCTGGCGCCGGCACGATGCCGGAGGTGGCGCGTCACGGCGACCTCGCCTTGCATCCCGCCACGGCGCGCGCCCTGTGGCGGCAGCTCGATGTCCATCTGACCATCACGGAATACAAGATCGTGGCGCTGCTGGTCTCACGCAAAGGCGAGCCCCAGACGTACCGGGCGATCTACGACGCGGCTCACTATGCCGGCTTCGTTGCCGGCAGCGGCGAACGCGGGCATCACACCAATGTCCGGTCGCTCGTGAAGCGGATCCGGAGAAAATTCCAGGCCATCGACTCCGGCTTTTCGGAGATCGGGAACGTGGCGGATGTCGGCTATCTTTGGCGCGATCGCCGGTCCTGACGGGTTCCGCCGGCGGCTGTTCGGCGAGCACCTGGTGCTGGCGGGGCTGCCGGAGTGACGGCGGCGTGGCCGGCATTGAAAACCGCCCGGCAAGGCGTACCTTTGGCCCATGACCAAAGCTGCCCTCCTCAAGGAACTCGAGCAGCTGAGCGCGCATGAGCGGCTGGAGCTCGCCTACGGCCTGCTCGACAGCGTCCTGCACGATGCCGCGGCGCCCGAGCTCAGCGATGCTCAACGGAACGAGCTGCGCGCCCGGCTGGCGCATCATCGCGCCCATCCGGACGAGCCCGGTGTCACCCCGGACGATATCCGCCGCAAGCTGATTGGCCGATAGGCCCAATGGCCGTCCGGCCCGCCGTGGGACTCGGGGGAGCGCTGCTGTCGGGGGGCGCCGCCGTTCATGTCAATCGCCTGCATTTCCTCGCCGGCAGACGGTCGTGGCGCATCGGCGAAGGCGCCGTCTTCGACCCTGACCTGAAGGACGACGCGATCATCCTGGAGACAGCCGCGGTCGAGCGGTTTTCCTCCAGGGCATACAGCACCGCGGATTCGGTGATCGACCTGCAGAACAAGGTGCCCGATATCTGCATCGCGTTCCTCAACAACTTCGTCGACAAGCAGGGGCTTCCGGTTTTCGTTCAGACGCTCAAGCCAGGATGGAAACGCAAGAACTGGGCGAATTATCTGCAGCTCCCCTTCGAAAGCTTCGCCCAGCTGCGGGCCGCGCGCGAATACGCCGACCTCATACAAGCTCTACCCGACGCTCGATCCCAGCTCGGACCGTTGATATATCTGGAGCGGCCGGAGTAGCGGTGGTTCTTCCCTCCTCCGTCACGCGGTACGGCTTGTCCAGCCCTGACTCGGGGCCTACGCTCGCCGCATAACAACAGCGTACCAGGGAGGAACAAATGGCTCGTACGACGCGTCGCACGTTCCTGAAGGCCTCGGGCGGCATGGCCGGCATCCTGGCGGCCGGCCAGGCGCCCGCCTATGCGCAGACCTCGACCTTGCACTGGCTGAAGTGGAACGACTTCGTGCCGGCCGGCGACCAGATCCTGCGCCAGTCGATGCTGGCGGAAGCCGAGAAGGCGCTCGGCTTCAAGGTCAACATGGAGACGATCGGCCTCAACGACCTGCAGCCGCGGGCGACGGCGGCGATCCAGGCCCAGGGCGGGCCCGACATCATCATGATCTTCGACAACAAGGCGCAGCTCTATGGCGACAGCTGTGCCGACGTGTCGGCGGTGTGCGAGGCGATCGGCTCGGCGCAGGGCGGCTACTACGACCTCGCCAAGGCCAACACGCACGACGGCAAGAGGTGGATCGCAGTGCCCTACTGCATCATCGGCGCCATGGTCGCCTACCGCAAATCGTGGTTCGACGAGATCGGCGTCACGAAATTCCCCGAGACCTGGGAGGCGTACCGGGACGCCGGCAAGAAGCTCAAGGCCAAGGGCCGGCCGCTGGGGCAGACACTGGGCCATACGGTGGGCGACGCGCCGGCGTTCGCCTATCCCTACCTGTGGTCGTGGGGCGGGCGCGAGGTCGAGGCCGACGGCAAGACCGTCAACCTCAACTCCAAGGAGACGATCGAGTCGGTGAAGTTCCTGACGGCGTTCTGGAAGGACGCGCACGACGAGGGCGGCCTCGCCTGGGACGATTCCAACAACAACCGCGCCTTCCTGTCGGGCACGATCAGCGCCACGCTGAACGGCGCGTCGATCTACATCGAATCGCTGCGCAAGCCCGACCAGTACAAGACCGACAAGGGCGCGCAGATGAAGAGCGACATCCTGCACGCGCCGCTGCCCAAGGGGCCGGGCGGCCAGTTCGGCGTGCACCCCTTCCAGTGCATGATGGTGATGAAATATTCAAAGAACCAGAAGCAGGCGATGGAGTTCCTGAAGTGGTTCCACTCGGCCGACGTCTACGACCAGTGGTTCAACGTGCAGAAGGGGTTCGCCACCGGCCCGACCAAGCAGTGGGAGAACCACAAGATGTGGCAGGAGGACCCGGTGATGGCGCCGTACCGCGTGGCGCCGCGGCTCGGCCGCGTCTACGGCCACGCCGGACCGGCGGGACGGAAGGCGGCCGAGGTGCTGTCCAAGTACATCATCGTCGACATGTACGCCAAGGCCACCCAGGGCATGCCGGCCGAGGACGCGGTGAAGTGGGCCGACGGCGAGGTGCGCAAGGTCTACGTCTGATCAAGGAGAGACGCCATGCAGCATGAAGCGGCTCATGCCGCGATTCGGGGTCGCGCCGTGGTGATGCAGCCCGGCAGCGGTCCGTCCTATTGGCAGCCGGTGCCGGCCAACGGTCATGCCGATCCCGCCCTGTTTCCGGCCAACACCGGCTTCGAGGGCCTGTCGATGGGTTTCCAGACCGTGGCGCCGCGCGCCCGGGTCCGCGAACATTCCCATGGCGACCAGATCGAGCTGCAGATCTGCTTTCGCGGCCAGGGCCGGGTGATGGTCGACGGTGTCGCCCATCCCCTGGTGCCGGGCACCGCCTGCTTCCTGGGCCATGACGTCAAGCACGAGATCATCAACGAGAGCGACGAGGAGCTGGTGATGCTCTGGGTGATCTCGCCGCCGGGGCTGGAAGATTTCTTCCGCGCCATCGGCCGGCCGCGCACGGCCGGCGAACCGGCACCGCCGCCCTTCCAGCGTCCTGCCGACGTGGTGGCGGTCGAGCGGCAGATGGGGATGAACGACACGGTGGCATGACACGGTGGCGTGAAACGGTGGCGTGAGAGCTCGGTCTTCCGGATCTTCATGCTCATCGGACCCGCGGACCGCTCAGACACATGATGCGGGTTGGTCGCGGCAAACCGCGACCTTGGAAGCCCGCGCTCCCTTGAGCGGATCGTGGTGGCGCTCGGAACCCGCCAATCGACGGCGCGTTCGGCCTGCATGGCAGGAGACGGCACGATGGACCGACGATCGGGCCTGGATCATGGAGGAACTCTTCTGGACCGGCGGCGAGGAGCATTACCGCAAAACGCTGGATCGCGAGTGCGTCATGGCGTTTCCCGCGCTGGATGGCGACTCATTCAGCATCAGCGAACGCCGGGCTACGGCAACGCGGTGAAGGCGGCAGCATTGCCGGGACACATTGCGCCCGGCTCGTCCGTTGTGCCCCCTTACCGGTGAGGGCCCATGTCACGAGGCCAGATGCATCATCTCGATCTGACCGTGCAGGACTTGGCGCGTTCCGCGCCGTTCTATGACAGCGTGCTCGGCTTCATGGGCTACCGGCGCGCGAAGTCGGGCGACGGTTGGATCGACTGGGATCTGCCGACGGCCGACGGATCGGACTGCTCCATCGCCATCCGCCGGGCCCATCGCGAACGGGCCCATGACCGCTACACCACGGGACTGCATCACTTCGCCTGGGCGGCGGCAAGCCGGAACGATGTCGACCGCCTGTATGCGCACCTGCAGAAGCTCGGCGTCACGATCCTCGATGCGCCGGCAGACTATCCGCAGTACCGGGCGGGCTACTACGCCGTCTTCTTTGCCGATCCGGACGGATTGAAGCTGGAATTCGCCTACACACCAGCAACCCCTGCCGACTGAGCGGGACACTCAACGCTGCGGAGCCGGCGGGAACCCGACGGCCGCGCCGGACATTGCTTCGGCAACCCCGGGACCGGTCGATCCAGATCGACCGGCCGCTCGTCAATTTTTCATCAGGTTCGGGGCAGCGGGCCATGTCGCCCGTTATCGCGTACTCGACGACACGGTGACCGTGCTCGCGATCCACCACATGCGGGAGGCCGGATACTCCGCGGAGCCGTCTAAACCGCCACCGCGAGCCCGGTCGTCTCGTCGACGCCGGTCTTGAGGTTGATGACCTGCACCGCCGCGCCCGAGGCGCCCTTGCCGAGATTGTCGAGCGAGGCCACGGCCAGGATCTGCTCCTCGGCCTCGTTGCCGTAGACGGCGAGCTCCATGGAGTTGGTGTCGACCAGCCGGTCGGCCCTGAGGAACCGGTCGCGCTCCAGCCACTTGCGGTCGGCGAGCGGCCGCACCGGCACGAAGGTCTCGCCGGCGTAAGCGTCGGCCAGCACGGCGTGCACGTCCTTGGCGCTCACCTTCTTCGCCACGATGTCGCGCGTGATCGGCACCATCACCAGCATGCCCTGGGCATAGTGGCCGACCGACGGCACGAACAGCGGCGCGTGCTTGAGGTGCGAGTACTTCTTCATCTCCGGCACGTGCTTGTGCGCCAGCTCCACGCCGTAGAGGCCGAACGGCTCGACGCCGGGCGTGTTCTCGTGGACGGCTATAAGCTCCTTGCCGCCGCCGGTGTAGCCCGAGACGCCGAACACGGCGGGTGCGGAGTCCGCGCGCACGATGCCGGCATCGACCAGCGGCCGCAGGATGGCGATGGCGCCCGTCGGATAGCAGCCCGGGTTGGAGATGCGCTTGGACGCCAGAAGCTTCCGGCGGTGGTCCTTGGCCATCTCGGGGAAGCCGTAGGTCCAGCCGTCGGCCACGCGATGGGCGGTGCTGGCGTCGATCACGACGGTGTCGGCGTCGCCCCCCTTCGAGCTATCAAGGGCGGCGACCAGCTCCTTGGCCGCGGCGTCGGGCAGGCAGAGCACGGCGATGTCGGCCGCCGTGGCGATCTCGGCGCGCTTGCCGAGGTCCTTGCGGTCGGCCATCGGCAGCTCGAGCAGCTCGATGTCCGGCCGGTCCTTCAGCCGGTCGAGGATCTGCAGCCCGGTGGTGCCGTGCTGGCCGTCGATGAAGATCTTGGTCCTGTTGCTGCTGGTCATGGTCTTCTCTCTCGCAAACTTTTGGGCCTTGGGAAGGGCCGACTGGAGAAGAAGGTGATGGGGTGATGGGAAGCCGCCTGATCCTCTCCAGCGGCTTCGATACGGCGCGTCTGTTACGCGCGCACGTCTTCACACCGCTCGGAAGAGCGGCGGCGTCGCGACCGGAAGAGGGCGAACGAAGTCATTGCGGGCGGATATTTCATCGCGAGGGCCCGATGTCAAGGTGTAGGCTCGGAAATCCGTTTCCTCGAGGAGGCAGCCATGAGCCAGTCCCCCCATCCCGAAGGCCTCTCCATGCTGGAGAAGCGCCGGATCGAAGCCGAAATATTGAAGGAGGTCTATCTCACCCTGAAGGAGAGCCATGGCGAGGTGGTGGCCAAGAAGACCATCGCCGAATCGGTGCGCCGCTCGGCCATCGAGCAGGCGCGCGCCTTCGCCGCCGCCGCGCCTCAGGGCACGTCGCTGAAGGCGTTCCAGGACGTGATGCCGCTGTGGACCAAGGGCGGCGCGCTCGAGATCGAGGTCAAGGAGCAGAGCCCCGAGACCTTCGCCTTCAACGTCGTGCGCTGCCGCTACGCCGAGACCTACAAGGCGATGGGGCTGGGCGAGATCGGCCATCTGCTGTCGTGCAACCGCGACGGCGCGTTCTGCGAGGGCTACGATCCCAAGCTCAAGCTCGAGCGCACGCAGACCATCATGCAGGGCGCCAGGCACTGCGATTTCAAATATCGCTACGAGGAGTGACGGCGCGGGACGCGCCGTCAACGTTTTCGGGACACCGAGGCAAGGCGGGACTGCAACCGCATCACTATCTTTAGGTTTGCTCGCCATGTTCCGGCCACGGACAAATCTCCGCATCACGGCCAGTCGGCGATGAAGCCCTCGGCCTCGTAGGGCGCGATCTTGGCAACCTCGGCCAGCACGCGCTCGCGGAACAGCGGATCGGTGTGCCAGCGCTCGACCGGGACGGCGTAGGGATTGACCGTCACCAGCATCTTGGCGACGTCGGGCCAGTGGCGCTGCAGGGTCATGGGATAGCGTCGCGCCGTGCAGATCTTGCCGAGGCAGATCACGCTCTTGATGTTCTGCCGGCCCAGCGCTTCGTCGATCACCGGCAGCGAGAACAGCACGTTCTCGCCGGTGTTGGTGGCGCGATGCTCCTCCAGGATCACGCCCGCCGGCACGCCGCCCGCCACCATGCCGTCCTTGATCACCGAGCACTCGGTGCGCGGATGGCCTTGCGTCGGCCCGCCGCTCACGATGGCATGGCGAAAGAGACCGCGCCGCCACAGCTCGACCGCCTTCTCGACGATCTGCTGGGCACCACGCCGCTGGCCGAACACGAACAGCAGGTCGGCCGGCCTGAGCGGCGTCGAGATCAAGTGCTCGGCATTGATGCGGGCGATGTCTTCGGCGGTCATTGCTGGGAGCGCGGCACCCTGCCGAAGCGAAGCCGCTTCGGCTTCGCGCAGACAGGCCCAGTGCCACTCATGCGGTGTTGCAACAAGCGAAGACGCGCCACTACGGCCGCGTTTACTCCGCCTCCAGTGGCGCGCTCCCAGCAAAGAGCACTCAATTCAGGAACTCGACGATCACAAGGTGATTGTCTTTCGCCGGCCAGGTACGGGCCGGGATGGTCTCGTTGTTGAACACCGCCAGCACGGTGCGCGGGCCGGGCTCGAAGGCGAGCTTGCCGGTCGAGACGCCGGGCACGCCGTCGTTGATGCCGGGCGGCACCTTGCCGTCGAGACTGAACTTGTCGCGACTGACGCCGAAATAGCCGCGCGGCCGGCTCATGGTGACGACCGCCGCCGCCTGCTCGTCGCCCTTGGCGAAGACGGCGGGCCTGAGATGCACCACGTCGCTCGAGCGCAGGAACGGCGAGCGGTAGGTGTGGGTGATGGGCTGGGCCGCCATGCGCAGCACGAACTCGTAGTAGGCGTCGGACTTGCCGATGAACGGACCCCACATGCCGTCCTCGCCGGTCACCTTGCGATGCACCGGGGCGGTGGTCTTGCGCTCGCCGGTCTTGGCGTCGACCTCGAAGATCTCGACCTCGGCGTCGGCGACCGCGAGATTGGTGTAGACGCCGCCGTCGACGACGCCGGTGACGCGGCCGTTCAGCACCGGCAGCGGCTCCTGGGTGATGAACAGGTTGCCGGGCGCCTGGCCGGTGATGAACTCGAACATGGCGCCGAAGGCCAGCTTGTTGAACGCCACCTCGCGATGGTCGAGGCCGTCGAGGATCACGTTCCTGGCGCCGCGCAGCCCGGAGGAATCGTAGCTCACGCCCGTGGGCTTGCCGGGTGCGCCGATGAAGCGGCCGTCGGGCTGCGAGAACTTGTCGTTGGTGTCGGAGCGGATCGCCATCATCTCGACGCCGGGGACGAGATCGTCCGGGCCCGCGTTGAGCTCCTTGAGGAAGCTGTAGGCGCCGTTGAACTCGCTGCCGACCAGAAGACTGTCGGAATTGACGACGCCCTTGTTGGGCGTGCCGCACAGCACGGCGTGGCTCACGAACTCCGCACCGCCGCCGTTCTTCAGGTAGGCGCGGATGGCGTTGCCGCCGCGCGAGGAGCCGACCAGCGCCACCTTGCGCCGGCGCGTCGCCTTCAGCGCCTGCCGAACGAACCCCGCCAGCTCCGCCATCTGCTCCTCGGTCGACGAGCGGAAGAGCTCGGGCTTGGCATCCTCGCGCCGCGCGTTGGGATAAGCGAAGTCGATGGCAAAGAGCTGGTTGCGCTTGTAGCCATTGGCCTCGAAGCGCCAGATGTTGTTGATCCAGAGCGCGCTCGAATCGCCGTTGCCGTGCACGAACACCACGATCGGCGGCCCGGCGTCGGCGGGTTGCCGCTGGCGGCGCGGCGGCCCAGGTTGCCGCGGAGCCTGTTGCTGGGCGAGCGCCATCGCCGGCGCGATTGCCATGGCACCGCCGAGCAAGGCGCGTCTTGTGATCCGCGGCGTCAACGACGCTCTCTTTTCTCCCCCACACATCAGGTCCCTAGATTGGCAAAAGCCGGCCGCCGACGCTACGCTCGGTTCATGACGATTTGTTACGTCGACAGTCCCGTCGGGCGCCTCGCCATCGAGGCGGATCAGGACGCCGTGACCGGCGTGCGCTGGGCCAGCCCCGGCGAACGCACGCGCGACAAGGCTGCAAGTCCGGTGCTGAAGGAGGCAGCGCGCCAGCTCGACCGCTACTTTACCCGGAAGCTCAAGCGTTTCGACCTGCCGCTGGCCCAGAGGGGCACCGACTTCCAGAAGCGGGTCTGGGCGATGATGCGCGACATCTCCTACGGGGAGACCGCGACCTATGGCGGCATGGCGATGGCGCTGGGCTCGGGCCCGCGGCCGGTCGGCATGGCCTGCGCGCGCAACCCCATTCCCATCATCGTGCCCTGCCACCGTGTGCTGGGCAGCGGCGGCAGCGAAGGCGGCTTCTCCGGCGGCAAGGGCCTGCCGACCAAGCGGCAACTGCTGGCGATCGAAGGCGTGGTCCTTCTCTAGTGCGACGACATCGTCCTCCTCATGTCTCCTCTCCCCCTAGCGGGGGAGAGGAATATGAAATACGGAGACCCGATGCGCGTCTTGATCATCCGGCCGGAAAGCGAGGCGACGGCGCTGGCCACGGCGCTCCGGGAGCGCGGCCATACGCCGGTGATCGCGCCGCTGTTCCGGCTGGAGTATCTGCATCCGCCGGCGGACTTCTCCGCCGCGCTGGCCGGCTGCCAAGCCGTCCTGCTGACCAGCGCCAACGGCGCGCGCGCGCTGGCCGACGCGAGCGACCAGCGCGGCCGGCCGATCCTGGCGGTAGGCGACACCACGGCCAGCACGGCGGAGGGGCTGGGCTTCAGCGACGTCGTGTCGGCGTCCGGCGACTTCGCCGCCTTGGCCGACCTCGTCCGCCAACGCCTCGATCCCAAGGACGGCCCGCTGGTCCATGTCGCGGGACGCAATGTGGCCTTCGACTTCGCCGACGTCCTGGCGCCGGCGGGCTTCGAGGTGAAGCGCTTCACCCTGTACGACGCGCGCGAAGAGACCGTGCTGCCCGAATCAGCGCGCGCGGCGCTGGGCGCGCGCGCGCTCGATGCCGTCACCTTCTTCTCGCCGCGCGCGGCATCGGTGTTCGCCTCGATGGTCGAGGATGCCGGGCTGGCGGCCAACCTGCGCTCCGTCACCGCCGTCGCCATCAGCCCGGCCGCCCTCGCGCCCGCGGCGGGACTGCCGTTCAAGGCGGTGGTGGCGGCCGAGCGGCCCAGCCGGCAGGCCGTGCTCGACGAGATCGACCGACTGGCCGAAGCCCCTGTACAAGGACAGGCGACCATGAGCGATGCAAGCGAACCCGTTTCTCCACCGCCCGATCCGCCACCGGCTCAGCCGGTCATCGTGCGGCGCGGCCTGGGCGTGGTCGGCGCCTTCGTGATCGGCTTGCTGGCCGCGGTGATCGTGCTGGCCGGCGCGCTGATCTCGCTGCCCTTCTGGCCGCAGCAGGCGCGTGACCTGTGGCGCGGCCACGCCGCGGCACCGATCCCACCGACGCCCGGCATCGATCTGCAGGCGGTGCGCGCCGACGCCACCACCGTCGCCACCGCCGCCGTCGAGGCGGCACGGCGCGAGCTCACGGCGCGGCTGGATGATCTCGAGACGCGCCTGCGCGCGGTCTCGGCGACGGCGGCCGCGCGGCCGCCAACGGCCGCGCCCGCCGGCCCCGATCCCGCCATCGCCGAGCTGCGCGGCCGCGTCGAAGCGCTCGAGCAACGCCCGGCCGCCGGCGGCGCGGCACCAGCGCCTACGCCGAGCAACGTCGAGGCCGAGAAGGAAATCGCCGTGCTGACGCGCGAGATCGCGGCGCTGCGCACCACGCTCAGCGCGCTCGACCAGGCCGTCGCCGCCCAGCGCGACCAGGCCCGCGACCAGGCCAAGGCGCTGAGCGACGCCGTTGGTGCAAGAAGCAGCGGCGAGCAGAAGGCGCTCACGGCGGCGCGCGCCTCGGCGGTGATCGGCGTGGCGGCGCGGCTTGCCGGCTCGATCGATGCCGGCGTGCCGTTCGCGGCCGAGCTCAATCTTCTCCAGCCGCTCGTCCAGGGCGACACCAAGCTCACCCAGATCATGGCGGCCCTGCAGCCCCATGCGCAGGCCGGCGTCGCCTCGCGCGCCGCGCTCGAAGCGGCGTTCCCGGCCGTCGCCAAGGCCGCACTGGCCGAGGACCTGGCCGACGATTCCTACGGCGAGCGGCTCATGGGCAAGCTGCGCGGCCTGGTCTCGCTGCGCCGCGTCGGCGACGTGCCGGGCGACACCACCGAAGCGAAGCTGGCGCGCGCCGAGCAGGCCTTGCATGCCGGCGACGTTGGCAAGGCGGTCGAGCTGGTGAAGTCGCTGCCGGCGCAGACCGGCAAGGCGACGGCGGCGTGGCTCGCCAAGGCCGAGGCCCATCTCGCCGCCAAGCGCAGCCTCGACCAGCTCGCCGCCTACGCCGTCAACCTGCTAGGGACCGCGCGCTAGACCATGTCTCATCTTCCCGCGTCATGGTCTTCCGGACCGCGCGCATCCTGCGCGCTCATGATCATGAGCGCGCAGGATGCGCGCGGTCCGGAAGAGCATGAGTTTCTTCACTCGAAGGCCGCGTCAGTCCGATGACCACGCTGCGCGTCATCATCTGGTTCGCCGTCGCCGCCGTGGCGATGCTTTTGGCCGTCTGGCTGGCCGAGCGGCCGGGCACGGTCACCGCCGAATGGCAGGGCTGGCGGCTCGACAGCAGCGTCGGCGTGCTGCTGGTCGCCGTCGTGGTGCTGATCGGGGTCTGCATCGGCGGCTGGCTGCTCTACCGCTGGATCATCGGCGCGCCGTTCGCCCTGCTCGAAGGCTGGGGCGAAAGCCGCAAGAAGCGCGGCTATCGTGCGCTGACACAAGGCCTGGCCGCGGTCGCCGCCGGCGACGGCATCGAGGCGCAGAAACACGCCCGCAAGGCCGAGCAGCTTCTCGCCGAGCCGCCGATCACGCTGCTGTTGTCGGCGCAGGCCGCCCAGCTTGCAGGCGACCGCGATGGCGCCAGCCGCGCCTTCACCGCCATGCTGGAGGACGAGCACACCGCCTTCCTCGGCCTGCGCGGCCTGATCGGCCAGGCGCTGCGCGAGGGCGACCCGTCGAAGGCGCTGGCCTACGCCGAGCGCGCCTTCAAGCTGAAGCCGCAGACGCCGTGGGTGGTGCATTCGCTGTTCGACATGCAGGCGCAGGTCGGCCAGTGGAAGGCGGCGCAGGAGACGCTCGAGACCGGCCAACGGCGCAAGGTCGTGACCGCCGACAAGGGCCGCACCTTGAAGGCCCTGCTGCTGGTCGAGCGCAGCCGCGCCGCCGAGCGCGCCAATGAGCAGACGGGCAATGTCGCCGATGCACTGGTGCTGGCGCGCGAGGCCTTCGCGCTGGCGCCCGAGCGCATCGCCGTCACCCAGCGCTTCGCCGGACTGCAGATCAAGGCAGGCGACGCCAGGCGGGCGCAGAAGACACTGGAGCGCGGCTGGGCGCTGGCGCCGCATCCCGATCTCGCCATGCTCTATCTCGAAGCGTCGGGCGAGAGCGACCCGCTGAAGCGCATCGGCGTCATCCGGCGACTGGTGTCCCACAACGAAAACGACATCGAAAGCCAGCTGGCGTTGGCGCAAGCGTCGCTCGACGCCGGCCTGTGGGGCGAGGCGCGGCGGCATCTCGAGGTCGCCGGCGGCAACAGCCCGCCGGTGCGCGCCTGCCGCCTGATGGCAGAGGTCGAGGAGCGTTCGGGCGCCGAGCAGGCCAAGGTGCACGATTGGCTGGCCCGCGCCGCCGATGCGCCGGCCGACCGCGCCTGGCGCTGTACCGCCTGCAGCGCGCAGCACGAGACCTGGCGTTCGGTATGCGAGAGCTGCGGCGCCTTCGGTACCCTGCAATGGCGGGCGCCGGGGACGTTCGGCCACGTGCTGCCGCCCGAGACGCGGGCGGAGCTGGAGTTCGCCAATAACGAAAAGAAGTAGAACGACAAGAAATAGACGGGAAGGAAACGCGATGTTCGAGACGACGCTGGCCGGCAGCCTGCCCAAGCCCTCGTGGCTCGCCACGCCCAACGTCTTGTGGGCGCCGTGGACGCTCACCGGCGCGCCGCTCCTGGAGGCCAAGGACGACGCCACCGCACTCGCCATCCGCCGCCAGGAAGAAGCCGGCATCGACATCGTGAGCGACGGCGAGCAAGCGCGGCAACATTTCGTGCACGGCTTTCTTGCCGAGGTCGACGGCGTCGACTTCGACAAGAAGGTGCGCATGGGCATCCGCAACAACCGCTATGACGCCGACTGCCCGACGGTGACCTCGGCGCTGAAGCGGCGCAAGTTCGTGCATGAGCGCGAGGCGCGCGTCGCCCGCACCGCCACCAGCCGCAAGCTCAAGTTCACCCTGCCCGGACCGATGACCCTCATAGACACCCTGGCCGACGGCTTCTATGGCGATCGCGTGAAGATGGCCTTCGCCTTCGCCGAGCTGTTGAACCAGGAGGCCCGTGATCTCGAGAAGGCCGGCGTGGATGTCGTGCAGTTCGACGAGCCCGCCTTCAACGTCTATCTCGACGAGACCGTCGACTGGGGCGTGCCGGCGCTGGAGAAGGCGGCGGAGGGGCTCAAGTGCACGACGGCGGTGCACATCTGCTACGGCTACGGCATCGAGGCCAACATCAAGTGGAAGGAGACGCTGGGCGAGAGCTGGCGGCAGTACGAAAAGACCTTCCCCGCGCTCGACCGCAGCAGGATCCAGCAGGTCTCGCTGGAATGCCGCGAGAGCCACGTCCCGCCCGAGCTGATGAAGCTCCTGCCCAACAAGACCGTGCTGGTGGGGGCGATCGACGTCGCCTCGGACAAGGTCGAGACGCCGGAGGAAGTGGCAGCGACGCTGAAGCTCGCCACCAAGTTCGTCGACCCCGAGCGCATCCAGGCCTGCACCAACTGCGGCATGGCGCCGATGACGCTGGCTGTGGCCTACGGCAAGCTGCGCGCATTGGCCGAGGGAGCGGCGCTGGCAAGGAAGACGCTTTAACTCTTGCCGGACTGGGCCCCCTGCCTTCGCCGAAGCGAAGCGGCTTCGGCTTCGCGCAGGCGGGTCCGTGGCGCTCATGAGGCCAGCAGACCCAACGCCACCTCACCCTGAGGAGCATCGCGAAGCGATGCGTCTCGAAGGGTGGGAGCCAGTCCTGCTGTTGTCCACCCACGCGCGGTTTACCGCGCGCATTCGAGACGCGCCCTGCGGGCGCTCCTCAGGGTGAGGTTGTTGGGTTGCTCGCTCAGTCATGAGCGCCACGGAGTGGCGCGTTCCCGGCAATGATCAGGACTTGATCCGCTGGCGCAGGCTGTAGAGCAGCTCCAGCGCTTCGCGCGGCGAGAGCTCGTCGGGATTGATGTCGCTGAGCGCCTTCTCGACTTCCGATTCCCGCGGCTTGGCGGCACCGCCGGCCGGGCGAGCCGGGGCCGCAGCAAACAACGGCAGGTCGTCGGCGAGCCGCGTGACGGCGCCCGACTGCTCGCCCTTCTCCAATGCCGCCAACACCTGCTCGGCGCGCGTCACCACGGCGGCAGGCAGGCCCGCGAGCTGCGCCACATGGATGCCGTAGGAGCGGTCGGCCGCGCCCGGCGCTACCTCGTGCAGGAACACGACCTCGTTCTGCCATTCCTTGACACGCATGGTGTAAGGCGCGAGTGCGGCCAGCCGCTCCTTGAGCGCGCCCAGCTCATGGAAGTGCGTGGCGAAGAGCGCGCGGCAGCGGTTGACGTCGTGCAGATGCTCGAGCGTCGCCCAGGCGATCGAGAGGCCATCGAAGGTCGCCGTGCCGCGGCCGATCTCGTCCAGGATGACGAGGCTTCTCGCCGTCGCCTGGTTGAGGATGGCCGCGGTCTCGACCATCTCGACCATGAAGGTCGAGCGGCCGCGCGCCAGGTCGTCGGCCGCGCCGACGCGGCTGAACAGACGGTCGACGATGCCGATGGTGGCCGTCTTGGCCGGCACGAAGGAGCCGGCCTGCGCCATGATGGCGATCAGGGCGTTCTGGCGCAGGAAGGTCGACTTGCCGGCCATGTTGGGACCGGTCAGCAGCCACAGCCGACGTGCTTCGCCGAGATCGCAATCGTTGGGCACGAAGGCCGAACCGCCCTGGCGGACCTGCGCCGCTTCGACCACGGGATGGCGGCCGCCTTCGATCGTGAAAGCGGGCCCCTCGCTCAGCAGCGGGCGGATGTAGTTCTCGGCCGTGGCAAGTTCGGCGAGGGCGGCGGCGACATCGAGATTGGCGAGCGCGCGCCCAGCGCTGGCAACGTTGGTCGACACGGCCATCGCCTTGGCGACCAGTTCGTCGAAGATCGCAAGCTCCAGCGCCAGCGCGCGGTCGGCGGCGCGGCCGATGCGGGTCTCCAGGTCGGCGAGCTCGGCGGTGGAGAAGCGCGTGGCATTGGCCATCGACTGGCGGCGCGTGAAGCCGAGCTTGGCGAGATCAAGCTTGTCGGCGTGCGTCGCCGTCACCTCGATGTGGTAGCCGATCATGTTGTTGTGCCGGATTTTCAGCGACGGCACGCCGGTCGAGGTCCGGTACTTGGCTTCGAGGCCCGCCACGGTCTTGCGGCTGTCGTCGCGCAAGGTGCGCTGCTCGTCGAGCTCGGCGCGGTAGCCCATGCGGATGAAGCCACCGTCGCGCGCGAACAGGGGCAGCTCGTCGGCCAGAGCCTCGCCGAGCGCGGCGATGAGTGGACGATGGTTGGAACAGGCAACGACGATCTCCGCCAGCGGCGCCGGTGGCGGCGCCAGCGCTTCCGGCTCGGCCTTGAGGGTCGCGGCCAGCGCCTCCGCCGAACCGAGGCCGTCGCGCAGGGCCAGAAGATCGCGCGGGCCGCCGCGGCCGACCGACAGGCGCTGCAAGGCGCGCTCGATGTCGGGCGTGCGCCGCAAGGCCTCGCGCACGCGCTCGCGCACAGCCGGCCGCTCGACGAAGAGCTGCACCAGGTCGAGGCGGCGCTCGATCTCGGCACGGTCGGTCAGCGGGGCGGCGATCCGCTCGGCCAAGAGGCGCGCGCCGGGGCCGGTCAGGGTGCGGTCGATGGTGGCCAAAAGGCTGCCGTCGCGCCGGCCGTCGAGGCCGCGCACCAGCTCGAGGTTGCGGCGCGTGGCGGGATCGATCTCCATCGTGCCGTCGGCGCGCACGCGATGCGGCGGCGCCAGCGCCGGCCGCTTGCCCGCCTGCGTGAGCTCGACATAGTCGAGCAATACGCCGCAGGCCGCGACCTCGGCGCGCGAGAAGGCGCCGAAGCTGTCGAGGGCCGCGACCTTGAAGGCCGACTGCAGGCGCTTGCGGGCATTGTCGCTGTCGAAGCGCGCCGAGGGTAGCGGCGTCAGCACGGCATTCCACTCTTCCAGCGCGGCCTTCAATGGCTCGCGCGCCAAAAGCCGGTCGGGCACTAAAAGCTCGCCGGGTGCCAGCCGCGCCAGGGCGGCGGCGAGCTGGCCCGCGTCCAGCGGCTGGGCAGCGAAATCGGCGGTCGACAGGTCGAGCCAGGCCAGCGCCAGCTCGCCCTGCGCCTCGGCCAGCGCCGCAAGATAGTTGTGGCTGCGCGCATCGAGCAAAGAGTCTTCGGTCAGCGTGCCCGGCGTGATGACCCGCACCACGGCGCGCTCGACCACCGACTTCGCCCCGCGCTTCTTGGCCTCGGCCGGGTCCTCGACCTGCTCGCAGACGGCAACCTTGAAGCCCTGCCGGATCAGGCGCGACAGGTAGGCCTCGTGGCTGTGCACCGGCACGCCGCACATCCGGATGTCTTCGCCGAGATGCTGGCCGCGCCTGGTCAGGGCGATGTCCAGCGCCGCCGAAGCTTTCACTGCGTCGTCAAAAAACAGCTCATAGAAATCGCCCATCCGGTAGAACACCAGATGGCCGGGATGCGCCGCCTTGATCGCCAGGTACTGGCGCATCATGGGCGTGGCATCGGCGGGGATCGCAACTGTTGGAACGCTGTCCGGCACGTGAAATTCCTCGGCTGCCGACGGGTCTACCATAGCGCCGACAAGACCCCATGTGGACGATTGCATATGAAGAAGAGGGGGCAGTGGATTGCGTTGCAGCGCGGGATGGCCTGCTGGTCCCGCCGGGCGAATGCCGCCAATATGCCCCCTCAATCGGGAGTAAACGCAAATGGCGAGCAGTGGCTCGGAAGCAATGGTCAGCAACGAGATGGGCGATCTCGACGGCGATTCGCTGGTCATGCATCGCACCGGCCGGCCGGGAAAGATCGAGATCATCGCCACCAAGCCCCTGGTCACCCAGCGGGATCTGGCGCTCGCCTACTCGCCGGGCGTCGCCGCGCCCTGCCTGGAAATCGCCAAGGACCCCAACACCGCCTACGACTACACCGCCCGCGGCAACCTGGTGGCGGTGATCTCCAACGGCACCGCGGTGCTGGGCCTGGGCGACATCGGCGCGCTCGCCAGCAAGCCCGTGATGGAGGGCAAGGCGGTCCTGTTCAAGCGCTTCGCCGACGTCGACTGCATGGACATCGAGGTCAACACCAAGGACGTCGACGAGTTCGTCAACTGCGTGCGCTTCCTGGGGCCGACCTTCGGCGGCATCAACCTCGAGGACATAAAGGCGCCCGAGTGCTTCATCATCGAGCAGCGCCTGCGCGAAGTGATGGATATCCCGATCTTCCATGACGACCAACACGGCACCGCCATCGTCTCGGCGGCCGGTCTGATCAATGCGCTGCACCTCACCGGCCGCAGCATCAAGGACATCAAGATGGTGGTGAACGGCGCGGGGGCCGCATCGATCGCCTGCATCGAGCTCGTCAAGGCGCTGGGCCTGCCGCACGAGAACGCCATCCTGTGCGACACCAAGGGCGTCATCTGGCAGGGCCGCACCGAGGGCATGAACCAGTGGAAGAGCGCCCACGCCGTGCGCACCAAGGCGCGCACGCTGGAGGAGGCGATCAAGGGCGCCGACGTGTTCTTCGGCCTGTCGGTCAAGGGCGCGGTGACCAAGGCAATGGTGAAGTCGATGGCCGACAAGCCGATCATCTTCGCCATGGCCAATCCCGATCCCGAGATCACGCCGGAGGACGTGCGCTCGGTGCGCAAGGACGCCATCATTGCCACCGGCCGCTCGGACTACGCCAACCAGATCAACAACGTGCTGGGCTTCCCCTACATCTTCCGCGGCGCGCTCGACGTGCGGGCGCGCACCATCAACGAGGAGATGAAGGTGGCGGCGGCCGAGGCGCTGGCCAAGCTGGCGCGCGAGGACGTGCCCGACGAGGTCGACCGCGCCTATTCGGGCCGAAGGCTGCGCTATGGGCCGGAGTACATCATGCCGGTGCCGTTCGATCCGCGCCTGATCTCGACGGTGTCGGTGGCGGTCGCCCAGGCGGCGATGGACTCGGGCGTGGCGCGGCGCAAGATCCCCGACATGGCGGAATACCGCCGCGTTCTGTCGGGCCGCCTCGATCCGACCAGCCACTGGCTGCAGAGCCTGTTCGAGCAGGTCAAGGCCAACCCGCAGCGCATCGTCTTCGCCGAGGGCGAGGAGGAGCGCACCATCCGTGCCGCCGTGGTGTTCCGCGACAACGGTTACGGCACGCCGATCCTGATCGGCCGCGAGGAGCAGGTGCGCGAGACCATGAAGGGGTTGGGCATCACCGACGCGACCGGCATGGAGATCCACAACGCACGGCTCTCGACGCGCAACGCGCCCTACACCGACCTGATCTACAAGCGCCTGCAGCGCGACGGCTACCTGCGCCGCGACGTGCAGCGCATGGTCAACCAGGGCCGCAACGTGTTCGGCGCCAGCATGGTGGCGATGGGCGACGCCGCCGGCATGGTGACCGGCATCACACGCCGCTTCCCCGAATGCTACGGCGACATCAAGACCGTGATCGACGAGGAGCCCGGCAAGGTGCCGATCGGCTATTCGATCGTGGTGGCGCGCCACGGCACGGTCTTCCTGGCCGACACCTCGATCAACGAGACGCCGAGCCCTGAGCAGCTCGCCACCATCGCCAAGCAGATGGTGGGCAATGCCCGCACCATGGGCCACGAGCCGCGCGTGGCGTTCCTCTCCTTCTCCAACTTCGGCAGCCGCGAGATCGAGCGCATCGACCGCATCCGCAAGGCGATCCGGCTGCTCGACGCCGAGAAGGTCGACTTCGAGTACGACGGCGAGATGCAGGCCGACATGGCGCTCGACTACGAGCTTCTGCGCGAGACCTATCCGTTCTGCCGCCTGACCGGCCCGGCCAACGTGCTGATCATGCCCGGCCTGCACTCGGCGCATATATCCTCGCGCCTGATGCAGAGACTGGGCGGTGTCACGGTGATAGGTCCTGTGATCGACGGCCTGCAGAAGCCGATGCAGATCGTGCAGATGGGCGCCACGGTGAGCGACCTGGTGAATCACGCCGCGCTTGCCGCCTACGGCGCCCTCAACGGACGGAGGTAACGATGGTCGATCTCGTCATCCGCGGCGCCATCGTCGTCGACGGCCTGGGCAACGAGCCCGAGCGCGCCGACGTCGCGGTCAAGGACGGTCGGATCGCGGCCATCGGTTCGGTCAGTGACAAGGGCAACGAGACGATCGATGCCGACGGGCTGGTGCTGGCGCCCGGCATCGTCGACGTGCACACGCACTACGACGCGCAGGTCACCTGGGATGCGACGCTCTCGCCGTCGCCGTCGCTCGGCGTCACCACGGCGGTGATCGGCAATTGCGGCTTCGGCATCGTGCCGGCGCCACCCGCGGTGCGCGATCTCGTCATCCGCAACCTCTCGGTGGTCGAGGGCATGGACCTCGATGCACTGCGCCAGGGCATCGCCTGGGACTTCGAGAGCTTCGGCGAGTACATGGCCATGCTGCGCCGCCGCGGCGCCTACGCCAACATGGCGGTGCTGGCCGGCCATTCGACCATCCGCACCGCAGTGATGGGCGAGGACGCTTCGCAGCGCAAGGACGCGACGCCCGAGGAACTGGCGAAGATGAAAGCGATGGTGGCCGACGCCATGGCCCATGGCGCGATCGGGCTCGGCGCCTCCTATTCGCTGAACCATTCGGGCTACGGCGGCGTGCCGATGCCGTCGACCATCGCGCCCATGTCGGAGCTGGACGCGCTGGTCGGCGCCATGGGCCCGCGCGGCCGTGGCGTGGTCGAGATCGCCTCGGGCGTGAAGACGCCGCAGGAGCTGGAGCCGATGGCCGCCAAGTATGGCCGGCCGTTTTTCCAGGGCACCGGCATGGCGATGTACAACGAGCAGGAGCCGCAGCGCGCGCTCAAGATCTTCGAGGGCTGCGCCAACGCCATCCGCCGCGGCGTCGGGCTCTACGTCCAGATCCCCTGCCAGCCGCTGTCGTTCGACTTCACGATGGCCAACGCCTATCCGTTCTACAGTCATTCGGCGTTCGATCCGATCAAGGCCTACTCACCCGAGCAGCTGAAGGCGGTGTTCCGCGATCCGTCGTGGCGCGAGAAGTTCCGCGAGAATGCCAAGAACCCGCGGCCGGGCATGATCTTCCAAGGCAACTGGGATCGCGTCATGGTGGCCGTGGCGCACAAGCCGGCCAACACCAGGTACGTCAACCGCTATGCCGCCGAGATCGCCAAGACCGAGCATCGCGATCCGCTCGACGTGATGCTCGATCTCAGCCTTGACGAGAACCTGGAGACCGCCTTCCTCGGCCGCTTCCTCAATGTCGGCGACGAGGGCGTGGCGCGTCTGCTGAAGCACGAGGCCGGCGTGGTGGCGCTCTCCGATGCCGGCGCGCATCTCATCTATATGTGCGACGCAGGCTTCGGCCTGCACTTCCTGGCGCACTGGGTGCGTGAACGCGGCGATTTCACGGTGGCCGAGGGCGTGCGGCGGCTCACCAGCCATCCCGCCGATCTCTACGGCATCCAGAATCGCGGCCGGCTCACGGTCGGCGCCCACGCCGACATGCTGCTGTTCGATCCGGCCACCGTGGGCATCAGCCCGGCCGAGCGCGTCGCCGACCTGCCCGGCGGCGGCCGCCGCACCATCCGCCGACCGACCGGCGTGCACGGCGTGTTCTGTAACGGCATCAAGACGTTCGACGGCAAGGACTACGTCAAGCACGCCAGGGGCCCCGGCCATGTGCTCGACCGCTTCAACGCCTCGCAAGGCGGCCATACGCTGTTGGCGGCTCAGTAGGCTGGGAGCGCGGGCCTCTGGCCCGCTCATGATCATGAAGCGGACCGGACGTCCGCGCTCCAATGATGACGCGCCACTGGAGTGGCACGCCCCCAGCCTCAGTTCTTCACCTTCTCCACGGTGAGCTCGTGGCGGCGGCCGTCGCGCGCCGCCCAGGAGATCGACTGGCCCTCGGCCAGGCCGATCAGCGCGGCGCCGACCGGCGTCATCACCGAGATGCGATGCTCGTCGAGGCTCTCCTCGGCGGGATAGACGAGCTTGAACGTGCGGATGTTGCCGTCGTCCGACTTGAAGGTCACGGTCGAGCCCATGCGCACGACGTCGTCCGGCACGCTGCCGTCCTGCACGACCTTGGCGCGGTCCATTTCTGATAAAAGTTCATTCGCGACCTCGGGCAGCCGTTCGAGCGACGCGGTGGCAAGATCGGTCAGCCGTTCGTAGTCGGCATTGCTGACGATGATCTGGGGAACCGAGCGAGTACGAACGACGTCGCGCATGAACGATCTCCTGAAAGGCACTCCGATGTCTGAAGGGGTTGGGCTTCGTTCCTGGACGAAGCGTGCGCCCCAAGGTCGGGCGCAGCAAGGGCCGACCTGAGATTACGCTCGCGCGACCGGTTGGTTCCGTCGCGCCACCAACAAATACGCGGCCGATTTCCTCATACCCCAACAATTGGGGTCTGAGGCCGAAAGGTCAAGCCTAGTCTAGAGGGCGGGCCTGCCGATGCCGCCGCGGGCGCGCCGGGCCAGGTAGACCTGCAAATGGGCATAGGCCATGCGCAGGTTGGGCGCGGCGACCCCCGCCTTGCGGGCGCGGGCGATCATGTCGCCGACCACGTGATCGGCCTCGACCATCGAGGCCTTCTCGAGGTCGTGCAGCATGGAGGCGGCGAAGCGCGAGCCTTTCTGCGTGAGATAGCCGCGCACGGTCGCCATGCCCTTCTCGCCGGGATCGCAGCCGACAGTGGCGGCGACCTTGCGGCACTCGCCGACGCTCTCGAGCATGATCGCCTCGCCTTCCTCGGCTTCCATGATGTCGCCCGCCGTGCCGCGCATCAGGCAGCACATGGCGGCCAGCGAGCACAGCATGATCCACTTGTCCCAGAGGTCCTGGACGATGTTCTGGTGCACGCCGCCATCGATGCCGGACTTCCTGATCGCGGCACCGAGCTCGACCAGCGCGGGGCGCGCGGGCTTGCCGTCGCGCTCGCCGAAGGAGATGGCGGCGAACGGGCTGGTGTGCAGGATCACGCCCTCGGGCGACAGGGCGACGCCGACACGGGCCAGGCCGCCCACGACCTTCGCGTCGCCGAACCTGGCGGCAAGGACGTCGATGTGGCGCATGCCGTTCAGCAGCGGCACGACCGTGGTGTTGGGCCCGACCGCAGGCGCTATGGCCTCGATCGCCGAGTCGAGGTCGTAGGCCTTGCAGGTCAGCAGCACGACGTCGTACGGCCCGCCCTCGGCGCCAACCAGCACCGTCCTCACCTTCTGGGTGATGTCGCCCTTGGTGCTCTTGATCACCAGGCCGTCGCGCTCCAGCCGCTCGCGCCGTGCCGGTCGGACCAGGAAGGTGACGCCGGCGCCGCTCTGATGCAGGCGGCCACCGACATAGCCGCCGATCGCGCCGGCGCCAAGGATCAGAATCTTCATTTCAATCCACTCCGGGCGCGTCGCGCCTCATAGGCTTGCAGATGGGCATAGGCGAAGCGCAGGTTGGGCGCCGGCAATCCAGCCTTGCGGGCCCGCATCAGCATGTCGCCTACGATCGAACGGGCCTCGACCGCTCCTCCCTTCTCGATGTCGCCCAGGATCGAGGCCACGGCCTTTCCGCCCGGCTGCGTCAGGCCGGTCTCGATGCCGGCCCGTACCTTGTCACTGGGCGCGCGGCCGGCGGCCGCGGCGACGCGGCAGCACTCTTCGAGCGTCTCGCGCATCAGCGCCGCACCATCCTCGGCCGCGACGATGTCGCCGACGGTGCCGCGCATGGCCGCGCACATCGAGGCGATGGTGCCCAGCATCACCCACTTGTCCCAGAGGTCCTGGTTGATGTCGGGGTTTATACCGCCATCGATGCCGGCCTTCTTGCAGGCCTCGGCAAGCGCCACCAGCGAAGGCCGCGCCGGCGTAGCCTCGCGCTCGCCGAACGACACGCCGGAGGCGCCGCTGTGCAGGATCTCGCCGTCGGGCCCCAGCATGCCGGAGATGCGCGCCAAGCCGCCGGCGACCCGGGCCGCGCCGAAGCGGGCGTCGAGGGTGGCGAAGTGGGCGTGGCCGTTCAACATGGGCACGATCACCGTATCGGGACCGACCGCCGGCGCGATCGACGCGATCGCGGAGTCGAGGTCGTAGGCCTTGCAGGCCAGCACGATCACATCGTACCGGCTGCCCTCCTCGCCGCGCGTCACTACCTTGACCGGCACGACGGCATCGCCCTTGGGGCTTTTGATCACCAGCCCGTTGCGCCGCACCAGCTCGGCGCGCTTCTCGCGCAGCAGGAAGGTGACGTCGATGCCGGCTTGGGCGAGGCGCGCGCCCCAGTAGCCGCCGACCGCACCGGCGCCCAGGATCAGGATCTTCACTTCTTGACGTTCCTTTCGGCGACCCAGTCGGCGAGCCAGCTCGCGAGGTCGTCCGTTTCGTGGTGGATGTGGCTGAGATCGAGGTCGGCGGAGCGCTTCACGCTCTCGTCGGTGCGGATCCACACCGTGCGCATGCCCATGTCGCCGGCGGGCTTCAGGTTGACGGCGATGTCGTCGGCCATGCAGGCGCGCGTCGGATCGACGCCGTGCTTGGTGACGAGCTTCTCGTAGATCTGCTTGTGCGGCTTGGGCCAATAGTCGCCGGCAGCGATGTCGAAGATCGCCTCGAAATGATGGGCCACGCCCAGCCGCTCCATGACGCGCTCGGCATGCGGCACGTCGCCCGCGGTGAAGATGATCTTGCGGCCGGGCAGCGCCTTGAGCGACGCCTCGAGCGCGGGATTGGCCTCGACCGGCGAGTAGTCGATGTCGTGGACGTAGTCGAGAAAGTGCGTGGGATCGACGCCGTGCAGGCTCATCATGCCGCGCATCGACGTGCCGTGGTCGCGCCAATACTGTTTCTGCACGCGCCGCGCCTCCTCGGAATCGACCTTCAGCCAGTCGGAAATGTAGCGGCCGATGCGCACGTCGATCTGGGCGAACAGGTTGCAGCGCGCCGGATAGAGCGTGTTGTCGAGGTCGAACAGCCAGACGTCAGGATCGTGAGTTGGGGGATCATTTTTAGGCGGCATTGTTGATGGATTAGCCGCCGTCCGTGCGCTTGTCGAGCCGAGGGCTTATAAGGGCTGCCAATGGATCTTTTGACGATCATCCTCCTGGCCATCGTCGTGCTGCTGGGCGTGGCGCTGGCCGTCATCCTGCTGCGCCAGGGCAGCAGCCGCGACGCCGATCAGATGCGCCAGCAGCTCAGCCTGGCGCTCAGCCAGCAGGCCGAGACCGTGCAGCGGGTCGAGCGTTCGCTGCGCGAGCAGGAGCAGGCGCTGAGCAAGGTGGTGCACGAGCGGCTCGACCGCACCGAGAAGGCGACCGGCCAGATCGTCACCGACCTGCGCGAGCGGCTGGTCCGCATCGACGAGGCGCAGAAGAAGATCGGCGAGCTCTCGACCCAGGTCGTCAGCCTGCAGGAAGTGCTCTCCAACAAGCAGGCGCGCGGCGCCTTCGGCGAGGTCCAGCTCAACGACCTGGTGCAAAGCGCCCTTCCTCCGCAGGCCTATGAGTTCCAGTGCACGCTGTCGTCCGGCGTGCGCGTCGATTGTCTCCTGAAGCTGCCCAATCCGCCGGGCTCGATCGCCATCGACGCCAAGTTCCCGCTGGAAAGTTATAGCGCGCTCAGGGCAGTGCCGGCGGGCGATGCGCCGGCGCTGCTGGTCGCCCAGCGCGCCTTCCAGCAGGCCATCCGCAAGCACATCGGCGACATCCGCGACAAGTACATCCTGCCGGGCGAGACCGCCGAATCGGCGCTGATGTTCCTGCCGTCCGAAGCGGTCTACGCCGAACTGCACGCCAACTTCACGGGCCTGGTCGAGGAGAGCTATCGCGCGCGTGTCTGGATCGTGTCGCCCACGACCATGATGGCCACGCTCAACACCGTGCGCGCCGTGCTGAAGGACGTGCGCATGCGCGAGCAGGCCGGCGAGATCCAGAAGACGGTCGGTCTGCTCCTGGAGGACGTGAAGCGGCTCGACGATCGCGTCGACCGGCTGAAGACGCACTTCGCGCAGACCGAGAAGGACCTGCGCGACATCGATACGTCGGCCGACCGCATCACCAAGCGCGGCCAGCGCATCCTCGACGTCGATCTCGGCGAGGAATCGGAGCTGCCGAAGGCGCAGACGGAATCGCTTCCCTTCACAGAAACCGCGAAGGGGAGGAAGTGACTTTATGGGAGCGCGGGCCTCTGGCCCGCTCATCATGCGGGCCGGAGGCCCGCGCTCCAATGATCAGCCCCAGGGGCCGCGGCGTGGTGCCTGCGGCGCGGGCTGCGCCCACGGACCGCTGGGCGACATCTGCGGCCGCGGCTGTGCGTAGCCCGGCATCTGGCCCGCCATCGCCTCGAGCCGCGCGATGCGCTCCTCCATCGGCGGGTGTGTCGAGAACAGGCCGCTGAGCCCGCCGGCCGACAACGGGTTGGCGATGTAGAGATGCGCCGTCGCCGGGTTGGCCTCGGCCACCTGGTTGGGGATCTGCTGCGTGCCGGCATGCAGCTTGCCGAGCGCCGAGGCGAGCCACAGCGGCTGGCCCGACATCTCCGCGCCCATGCGGTCGGCCTCGTACTCGCGGCTGCGGCTGATCGCCATCTGCACCAGCGAGGCGGCGAGCGGCGCCAGGATCATCATGGCGATGGCCGCGATCGGGTTCATCAGCGGCCGGCCGTTCTCGTCGCGGCCGCCGCCCATCATGCCGCCGAAGGTCGCCAGCATGCCGATCGCGCCGGACAGAGTCGCGGCGATGGTCATGATCAGCGTGTCGCGATGGCGGACGTGGCTCAGCTCGTGCGCCATGACGCCCGTGATCTCCTCGCGGCTGAGATGGCGCAGCAAACCGGTGGTCGCCGCCACGGCGGCGTGCTCGGGATCGCGGCCGGTGGCGAAGGCGTTGGGCTGCTCCTCGTCGATGATGTAGACGCGCGGCATGGGCAGCCCGCCTTTCTGGGCCAGTTCCTGCACGATGCCAAAGAGCTCGGGCGCCTCGTTGGGCCCGACCTCCTGCGCGTTGCTCATGCGCAGCACCATCTTGTCGCTGTTCCAGTAGGCGAACAGGTTCATGCCCAGCGCCACCACGAGCGCCAGGATGAGGCCGGACTGGCCACCCAGAAGGTAGCCGACGACCAGGAAGAAGCCGGTCAGGGCAGCCAGGAGAAGGGCGGTGCGAAAGTAGTTCATGCCCGGAAAGATGGTCAGCGACTGTGGCGAAACAAGGCGGGGAACGGCATCATGCGGCCATGACGGATACCAAGAAACCCGCGGCCGAGACGGCCAGACCCGAGCCTCCCACGCCGGTTCCGGCGCCGGAGAAGCCCAAGAAGGTCGAGGAGATCGGCGGACCTCCGGGTCCCGAGCCGACCCGCTACGGCGACTGGCAGTTCAACGGCAAGGTGACAGACTTCTAGACTTGCCGACTGTAAAGCAACGCTTTACAGTCGGGCGAGGTGATCGGAAGCTTTCGCCACAGGGGATTGAAGCAGCTGTTTGAGTCCGGTCGATCGTCGAAGGTCGCGCCGGGCCTGCAGCGACACGTTATCGTTCGATTGGACGCTCTGCATGCCGCGTCGACACTTGAGGAGCTGCGGCAGCCGGGGTTCGACTTCCATGCCCTCCGTGGCAAGCCGCAGCGCTACACAATCCATGTGAATGGACCGTGGTGCATCACGTTTGAATGGTCCGAAGGAACGGCCATCAGAGTAGACTTGGAGCAATATCACTAGGTCGGTGGCGCATATGACTGAGTTTGTAGTTCGCAATCAGACGCGAGCGCCTACGCATCCAGGCGAGCTCATGCGTGAGATCATCGAAGAGCACGCGCGCCTATCCGTCACAGATGCGGCACGACGTATGGGCGTCAGCCGTCAGGCTCTACATGCAGTACTGCGTGGCCGTAGCGCGGTCTCTGCGGATATGGCCCTGAGATTCGCTCAGCTTACGGGGGGGCGGGCCGAACTCTTTTTGCGAATGCAGGAGAATCTCGACCTATGGACAGCGCGCCAGCGCCTTGGCGTGCGTCTTGCGAGAATCGAGCCGGTTACATCCAAGCGTGCGGCCTGACAGATGCGTAACGACATCTTCCATCCCGACTTCAAGGCGGCTCCCTGGTGGTGGGAGGCGTGGAAGCCCAACAACGCGCTCTCGCAAGATCCGCCGCTCAGGACCGACGTGGTGATCGTGGGTGCGGGCTATGGCGGACTCGCCACCTCACTGGAGCTCAGGCGCAACGGCGTCGGCGCCGTCGTGCTGGAGCGCGGCGACTTCGGCGTCGGTGCATCGACGCGCAACGGCGGCATGATCTCGGGCGGCGTCAACATGGGCAAGGGGCTCGGCGGCAAGAACCAGGCCGCGGCGGAGTTCGAAGCCAAGAAGGCGGCCTTCCTGGGCGCCGGTGCCGATTCGCTCAGCGTCCTGGAAGACATCATCGCCCGCGAGAAGATCGAGTGCGGCGTCATCAAGCAGGGCCGTTTCGTCGGCGCCTGGACGCCCAAGCACTATGCCGAGCAGGCGGCCAAGGTCGAGATGTTCAACAAGTACGCCGATGTCGGTGCCGAGATGGTGCCGCGCGAGCGCCAGCGCGAGATGATCGCCTCCGACTATTACTTCGGCGGCATGTACGCCCGCCGCTCGGGCCATCTGCATCCGGCGCTCTACTACAAGGGCCTGCTCGAGGCCGCGCACCGCGCCGGCGCCATCCTGTGCGCCAATGTCGAGGCCGAGCGCATCGAGAAGGTCGCCAATGGCTGGCGCGTGCTGAGCTCCAAGGGGCCGATCGAGTGCCGCGAGGTCGTGATCGCGACCAACGGCTACACCGGCGACCTGACGCCCCGGCTCAAGCGCCGCGTCGTGCCGGTGGCGAGCCACATCATCGCCACCGAGGAGCTGCCGGAGCATGCCAGCAAGCTCATTCCCGAGCTGCGCTCGATTGCCGACACCAAGCGCGTGCTGACCTACTACCGGCCCTCGCCCGACGGTAAGCACCTGATCTTCGGCGGCCGCGCGCGCTTCACGGCGGCGCCACCGGAAGTGAGCGCGCCGGTGCTCTACCAGTACATGATCGACCGCTTCCCGCAGCTCAAGGGCATCCGCATCACCCACGTCTGGACGGGCAACGTCGCCTTCGCACTCGACTACATGCCGCACATGGGCACCGACCAGGGCCTGCACTATCTGCTGGCCTGCAACGGCAACGGTGTGGCCATGATGACCTATCTCGGCACCCAGACCGCCAAGAAGATCGCCGGCGGCCGCAACGAGCCGATCAATCCGTTGGACGACCGCGAGTTCCCCCAGCACGCGCTCTACAACGGCGAGCCGTGGTTCCTGCCCATGATCGGCGCCTGGTATCGCACGCGCGACTGGATCGACCGCCGGCTAGCCGCGTAAAGGGGCGGCGTGATGCCCGCACTTCCCGTCACCCTCGAGGACGTCGAGTTCGCCGCCGCGCGCATCGGCGATGCGGTGGTGCACACGCCCTGCCTGCGCAGCGAGACCTTGTCGCGCATCGCCAAGGCCGACGTCTGGGTGAAGTTCGAGAACCTGCAGTTCACGGCGTCGTTCAAGGAGCGCGGGGCGCTGAACACGCTGCTGCAGCTCACCGACGAGGAGAAGAAGCGCGGCGTCATCGCCATGTCGGCCGGCAACCACGCTCAGGGCGTGGCCTATCACGCCGGCCGACTCGGCATCCCCGCCACCATCGTCATGCCGTCCTTCACGCCCAACACCAAGGTCGAGCACACACGCGGACACGGCGCGCGCGTCGTCCTGGACGGCGACACGCTCGCAGAGGCGGCCACGGAGGCGCATCGCCTGGCCGAGGCGGAGAAGCTGGTGTTCGTCCATCCCTACGACGATCCACGCATCATCGCGGGCCAGGGCACGATCGCGCTGGAGATGCTGCAGGACGCTCCGGAGATCGACATGCTGGTGGCGCCGGTCGGCGGCGGCGGCATGATCGCGGGCTGCGCGGTGGCGGCGCGCGGGACGAAACCCGACATCAGGGTGATCGGCGTCGAGACGACGAGCTACGCCGCGATGCACCAGCTGCTCGCCGGCGAGCCGGTGACGGCGGGCGGCGACACCATCGCCGAGGGCATCGCCGTGCGCGACATCGGCAAGATGCCGCTCGCCATCGCCAAGGCGCTGCTCGACCAGGTGCTGACCGTCGACGAGGTGGCGATCGAGCGCGCCATCGCGCTCTTCCTCGAGGTCGAGAAGACGGTGGCGGAAGGCGCGGGCGCCGCCGGCCTCGCCGCCCTGCTCTCCCATCCGCAGCATTTCATAGGCCGCAAGGTCGGACTGGTGCTGTCGGGCGGCAACATCGACACCCGCCTGCTCGCCTCGGTGCTGCTGCGCGGCCTGGTGCGTGACGGCCGCATCGTGCGCCTGCGCCTGATGATCGGCGACCTGCCCGGCCAGCTCGCCCGCGTCGCCGGCCTCATAGGCAAGGCCGGCGGCAACATCGTCGAGGTGCAGCACCAGCGGCTGTTCGGCGCCGTGGTGGCCAAGCGGACCGAGCTCGACGTCACCGTCGAGGCGCGCGGCCGCGACCATGTCCGCGAACTGGTGGCGGCGCTGTCTGCAGAGGGCTTCAAGGTGCGGGTTTTGGAGGGGGCGGACGCGTAGGGCCTACACCGCGCGCTTGAGATCGGTCAGAGCGAAGTCGTTGCCCTTGAACAACAACGGCATTTCCAGAGCCTTGGCCAGTGCATAGGCGCAACAATCGCCAAAGTTCAGCCCGGCCCGGTGCCGCCCCTTGCCATAGCGGCGAAATGCTTCACGCGCCGCCTGAATGTGCGTCGCATCGAAAGAGGCGATTCGCAGGCCAAGATTGGCCGCTATCCTGTCCAGCTCGCGACAGCCAGCCTCGCCATTGCGAGTCTCGGCAATCATCGACGCTTCCAAGAAGTTCGGCGCGCCGATGCATGGACCGTCGGCCGAGACGATCATCAGAGCGAACGCCGCCTTCTCCGGTTCATCGAGGTAGATCGCGATCAGGGCCGAGCTATCGACAACAATCAATCGAACAGGCCGTCCTTGTTGTAGCCCAGGATTTCATCCGGAGTTCTGTTATCCAGAACCGGCAGCGCTTTGACGCGACGCACAATCTCATCGACCTTACGAAGCTTCCGCTCACGGTCCTTCTTCGCATCGAGTTCCTTTAGCTTACCGTCTGCGAGCGCGATCACTGTTGCCGTCATGCTCTTGCCGAGCAGCCGGGATACCCGTCGCAACTTACGTTCGGCTTCTGCGCTCTTGATGCTGACGCCCATGGCATCCGTCACATTTCTAGAATGTCGCAGCCTAATCTAGAAAGCGACGCCTTACAACGCACGGCGGATGGGTCTATAGACCCCGCCATGTCCGCCGCCATGCAATACACTCCTTCTCCCACCCCCG
This sequence comes from Rhodospirillales bacterium, assembly GCA_009377525.1. Lineage (GTDB taxonomy): Bacteria > Pseudomonadota > Alphaproteobacteria > Reyranellales > Reyranellaceae > Reyranella. Next base: position 28,662 of record WHTW01000023.1, on the reverse strand, counting down.
ACCTCGCCCGCATCGAGCGGGCGCTGATCTCCGTCTCCGACAAGGAGGGCCTGGTCGAGCTGGGCAAGGCACTGGCCGGGCACGGGGTGGAGATCCTGTCGACCGGCGGCTCGGCCAAGGCGCTGCGCGATGCCGGGCTGAAGGTGGTCGAGGTGAGCGATCACACGGGCTTCCCCGAGATCATGGACGGGCGGGTGAAGACCCTGCAGCCCACGATCCATGGCGGCATCCTGGCGCGGCGCACCGACGCCGGACACAGGAAGGCGATGGCCGACCACAAGATCGCGGGCATCGATCTCGTCGTGGTGAACCTCTATCCCTTCGAGGCCACGGTGGCGCGCGGCGCCGATTTCCCGACCTGTGTCGAGAACATCGACATCGGCGGGCCGGCGATGATCCGCGCCTCGGCCAAGAATCATGACTTCGTGACGATCGTGGTCGATCCGGGCGACTACGCTGCCGTCATCGCCGAGATGACGGCGCACCAGGGCGCCACGACCCTGGCGCTGCGCCGCAAGCTCGCGGCCAAGGCCTATGCGCGCACCGCCTCCTATGACGCGGCGATCGCGAGCTGGTTCGCTAGCCAAGCGAATGAGGCCTTCCCCGAGCGGCTCGCCATCACCGCCGAGCGCGTGCAGACGTTGCGCTATGGCGAGAACCCGCATCAGCAGGCCGCCTTCTATTCCGACGGCAGCCGGCGGCCGGGCGTCGCCACGGCGCGCATGGTCCAGGGCAAGGAGCTTTCCTACAACAACATCGGCGACACCGAGGCGGCCTACGAATGCGTCGCCGAGTTCAAGGAGCCGGCCGTCGTCGTGGTCAAGCACGCCAACCCGTGCGGCGTTGCCATCGGCAAGGATCAGTACAGCGCGTATCTGAAAGCCTATGCCTGCGATCCGGTATCGATCTTCGGCGGCATCGTCGCGGTCAACACCACGCTGGAAGCGCGCACGGCCGAGGATCTTGCCAAGCTCTTCCTCGAGGTCGTGATCGCGCCCGACGCGACACAAGAGGCGCTGGAGATTTTCGCCAAGAGGAAGAACGTGCGCGTGCTGCTGGCCGGCACTCTGCCCGATCCCTTGTCGCCCGGCATGGCCATGCGCAGCGTGGCCGGCGGCTATCTGCTGCAGAGCCGCGACAACGGCCACCTCGCCAAGAGCGACCAGAAGGTCGTCACCAAGCGCGCGCCGACGGCGAAGGAGCTCGACGACCTGCTGTTCGCCTTCACCGTCTGCAAGCACGTCAAATCGAACGCCATCGTCTATGCCAAGGACGGTGCCACGGTCGGCGTGGGCGCGGGCCAGATGAACCGCCGCGATTCCTCGCGCATCGCCGCCATCCGCGCCGCCGAGTCGGGCGAGCTGGCCAAGCTGCCGCAAAGCCCGGCGATCGGCAGCGTCGTCGCCTCCGATGCCTTCTTCCCCTTCGCCGACGGCCTCTTGGCCGCGGCCGAAGCCGGCGCCACGGCGGTCATCCAGCCGGGCGGCTCGATGCGCGACAAGGAAGTGATCGACGCGGCCGACGAGAAGGGGCTGGCGATGGTCTTCACCGGCATGCGCCACTTCCGGCACTGAGGCGAGAAGCCGTCGTTGACTTAAAGCGCCCCGACCCGGAAGGCCTGTGGCAGGATGCTGACCTCGAGCGGCAGGCGACCCACCATCTCACCGTCGAGGTCGACCAGGGTCTCGACCGCCGACTCGAATCGGAAGGAGGTGCCGCGGGCCGTCCGTACCTTGGGATGGTGGACGTGGCCGCCGCTATAGAGCTTGGGCAGGATACCGAGCAGCACGCCCAGCCGGGAAACACCGCCCACGTCGATCAGGTCGAGCACGCCGTCGTCGAAGCGGGCCCCCGGCAGCAGCTTCATGCCGCCGCCGCCATTCTCGGTGTTGCCGATCATGGCCGTGAACAACCGGCGCGTACCGGCCGGCACGCCATCGATCTCGATCGACACGTCGCGTTGGCGGTAGGTCAGGGTCACCCCCGGCGTCATCAGGAGATAGGCGATCTCGCCCAGCTTCTTCAGCCAGCGCGACTGCGAGGTGCGATGGCTGATGGTGGCCGCCAGCCCCAGCGCCACGATCAGGTAGCCGAAGCGGTCGACCGGCCGGCCGTCAAGCCCCGAGCAGCGCACGCGCATCAGGTCGATGGCCTGGGTCCGTGGGCTGGCGGCCGCATCGAAGGCGCTGCCGGCAATCGCCAGATGGCCGAGCGCGCGGCTGAGTTCGTTGGCGGTGCCGGCCGGCACCGGGCAGAGCACGGCATCGGGCTCGACGAGCCGCCCTGAGGGGTCGAGCAAACCGTTCAGGGTCTCGTTCACGGTGCCGTCGCCGCCCACGGCCACGAAGCGGCGGACGCCTTGGGCCAGGGCGGTGCGTGCCAGGTCGGTGGCATGCCCCGGCGCCTGGGTGAACAACGGCTCGACCGGGCCCAGACGCCTGGCCAACTCGGCCTGGATGGACGGCCAGCGCGCCAGCGCCCCGCCTTTGCGGGCGGCCGGGTTGACGATCACGGCAACGCGCATGATCCTCCTGTCACTACTGCCATAAACTGACAGTAGATCGCGCTAGGAGGGTAGCGTGTCGCGCGCCCAACGTCTGCTCGATCTCATCCAGGTGCTGCGCCGGCATCGCCATCCGGTGAGCGGGGCCACGCTTGCCGAGGCGACCGGGGTGTCGCTGCGCACGCTCTATCGCGACATCGAGCTTCTGAAGGCGGAGGGCGCACACATCGATGGCGAGGCGGGCGTGGGCTACGTGCTGCGGCCGGGCTTCATGCTGCCGCCCCTGATGTTCAGCGAGGAGGAGATCGAGGCGCTGGTGCTGGGCTCGCGCTGGGTGTACCAGCGCGCCGACCGCGCTCTGGCCGATGCCGCGGCCAACGTTTTGGCCAAGATCGGCGCCGTGCTGCCCAAGGATCTGCGCGACACGCTGGACGAGTCGGGGCTCTTGATCGGGCCGGGCGATCCCATCGCCGCGGGCGATGCGCAGCTGCCCAAGATCCGCCAGGCCATCCGCACCGAGCGCAAGATCGGCCTCTCCTATCGCGACAACAACGGCGCCGACAGCAAGCGCATCGTCTGGCCGTTCGCCTTGAGCTTCTTCGAGAAGGTGCGGGTGGTGGTGGCGTGGTGCGAATTGCGCGAGGACTTCCGCCACTTCCGCACCGACCGCATCGTCGCGATGAACATGACCGAGAAGCGCTATCCGCGCCGCCGCCAGGCCATGCTCAAGGAATGGCGTGAGCGCGAGCTGACGAAGGAAGCCAGCGAGAGATAGCAAGACCTCACCCTGAGGAGCCGCGCGAAGCGCGGCGTCTCGAAGGGTGGCAACCCGCCTTGATGTTGCCCACCCTTCGAGACGGGCGCTCCGCGCCCTCCTCAGGGCGAGGTCTTTCTGCTGACATATTCTGACAGCTGCCAGGCTTATGTTCCTCTCCCAACGATCGAGGAGAACCCCATGAGCAAGAACTGGTTGGCGGTCGCTTCCGCCGAGCATGTCGAGATCGGGCGCAACGGGGGCTTCATGCAGGTCAACCACGGCAAGGCGACGCCTCTGCGGCGCATCCAGCCCGGCGACCGCATCGTCTACTACTCGCCCAACCGCACCTACACGCCGAGCCACGCCCAGCGCGGCAAGGACCGGCTGCAGGCCTTCACCGCCATCGGCACCGTAAAAGAAGGCAAGCCCTATCAGGCCGACATGGGCTTCGGCTTCAAGCCGTTCCGGCGCGAGGTCGCCTGGCACGAGGCCGAGTCCATGGCGCTTGCCGATTTGCAGGGCCAGCTTGCCTTCACCCAGGAGAAGAACTGGGGCTACCGGCTGCGCCAGGGCGTGATCGAGATCAGCGATGCCGACATGGTGCTGATCGCCGAGGCGATGTTCACAGCCGTGGCAGAACCTCGTCGGCTAGCAGCCTGAAACTCTCGCGGCTGAGCGGCGCGCACATCAGGTAGTTGAGCCCGATCTCCTCCTTGAGGCGAGAGATCTGGTCCACGACCGATGCCGGCGTGCCATGCAGGATGACGCTGTCGACATAGTGCTGGACCGGTTCCTTGCCGTCGTAGGTGCGCTGCATGGTCTTGCGATGAGCGTGCTGCGGACCGGCATAGGCATCGACCAGCCATTGCGCGCCGCGGCGGGCGACCGTTTCGGCCTCGGCCGTCGTCGGCGCCAGGGCGAGCAGGCGGGCCATGGGGATGTCGCGGCCGGCATCGGAGAAGCCCGCTTCGGCGAGCTTCTTGCCGTAGTGGCGGCGCTTGTCGCCGAGCTCCTTCATCGAGGCATGCGGATCCATGAGAATCGAAAAGCCCCGGCCCGCCGCCCAGTCGATCGCCGATTCCGACGTCGCCGCCATCCAGGTCGGTGGATACGGCTGCTGCAGCGGCTTGGGCAGCAGCTCGATGTCGTCGAAGGAGAAATGCGCGCCCTTGAAGGTGAAGCGTTCCTGCGTCCAGGCTTTCAGGACGATCTCGACGGCCTCGCGGAAGCGCTCGGCGCTTTCCTCCGGCGGCACGCCGAAGGCGTTGAATTCGGAGGGCGCGAAGCCGCGACCGGCGCCCCAGTTGACGCGGCCGCCCGACAACATGTCGAGCAGCGCCACCTCCTCGGCGAGCCGCAGCGGATGGTAGAGCGCCGCCAGCGACACCGCCGTGCCGATGCGCAACCGCCTGGTGCGCGCTGCCGCCAGCGTGCCCAGCATGTGCACCGAGGGGCAGACACTGAAGGTGGTGAAGTGGTGCTCGGCCAGCCACACCGCGTCGAAGCCGCCGCGATCCATGGTCTCGATGCGCTCCAGCGCGCGCGCATAGACCTCCTCCAATGGCCCGTGCCGGCCGGGCCAGCTGAAGAACTGCAGCACGCCGATTTTCATGGTGCTTCGGCTTCCCTTCCTGTTTCTACGATTAGAGCATGGGGCCGCCACCGCGGAAAACGGGTATTCACTCAACTAGATCAGCGCCAGCGAGGTAATTGACAGTGAACCGCCCCACAACCACATCTCCACCTCCCTAAGCCCGCATCCCGGGGGAGTCGCTTTTGCCCGTCCGTCGCCTGCTGACCCTGGTCGGTCTTCTTGTCTTCATTTCACAATCCGCAGTCGCCCAAGGTGGCCCGCCGGCCATGCCGGTTACCGTCGCGCCCCCGATGGCCAAACGGGTAACTCAGTGGGACGAGTTTTCCGGGCGCTTCGAGGCAGTGGCCTCGGTCGAGGTCCACGCGCGCGTCTCGGGCTTCATCGACAATCTGCATTTCCGCGACGGCCAGCTCGTCAATGTCGGCGACCTCCTGTTCACCATCGACAAGCGGCCGTTCGAGATCGCGGTCGAGAGCGCGGAAGCCGAGGTCGCGCGCAACAAGGCGCAGGTCGACCTGGCCGAGCTGCAGGTCGAGCGCGGCGCTTCGCTGATCAAGTCACGCACCATCACCGACGCCGACTACGACCAGCGCAAGGCCAACCTCGCCGTGGCGCGCGCCCAGCTCAAGACCGCCGAGGCCGCGGTGCGCCAGGCCGAACTCAATCTCGACTGGACCGACGTGCGCGCGCCGCTGGCCGGCCGCATCTCCGACCGCAAGGTCGATGCCGGCAACCTGATCCAGGGCGGCCAGCAGGGCGCCACGCTGCTCGCCACCATCGTCACGCTCGATCCCATCCGCTTCGTGTTCGACGTCTCGGAGGCCGACTATCTGCGCTACACTCGCCTGTTCCTGTCAGGCGCAATGGCGTCGTCGCGCGATTCGGTGAATCCCGTGCGCATCCGGCTCGCCGACGAGACCGAATGGACGCGCCGCGGCAAGGTCGACTTCGTCGACAACACCTTGAGCCCGCGCTCGGGCACCATGCGCACGCGCGCCATCGTCGAGAACAAGAACCAGCTTTTGACGCCCGGCATCTTCGGCCGCGTGCAGCTCTTCGGCGGCGAGTACGACGCGCTGCTGATCCCCGATTCAGCGGTGGTCTCCGACCAGGCGCGCAAGATCGTGTTCGTCGTCGGCGACAACAACGTCGTGCAGGCCAAGCCGGTGACCCTGGGCCCGCTGGTCGAAGGGCTTCGCGTGGTGCGCGAGGGCCTGGCGCCGACCGACAACGTGGTGCTGGACGGGCTCGCCAATCCCATGGTGCGGCCGGGTGCCAAGGTGATGCCCCAGAAGGGCGAGATCAAAACCGCCGACGCCAAGTCCAACTAGCTAGTGCGCAGAATCGCAATGCCCGCCACATGCCTCGCTGTCCCGAGCGAAGCGCCTGCCCTGAGCGACGTCGAAGGGAGGGACCTTTCCCGTTCCCGAAAGGCCCCTCGCTTCGGTTTGCGCGGGGTAATCCCCGCGCCGGGTGACAGTCACAAGCGCTAGCAACACCCCGAGTTCCAAGCCCAGCCCATGCGTTTTTCCCACTTCTTCATCGACCGGCCGATCTTCGCCTCGGTCCTGTCGATCATCATCCTGATCGTGGGCGGCATCGCCCAGTTCGGCCTGCCGGTCGCCGAGTACCCCGAGATCGCCCCACCCACGGTCAACGTGACGGCGACCTATCCCGGCGCCTCGGCCGAGGTCATCGCCCAGACCGTCGCCACGCCGCTCGAGCTCGAGATCAACGGCGTCGACGACATGCTCTATATCAACTCGCAGTCGACCGGCGACGGGCGGTTGTCGATCAACGTCGTCTTCAAGCCCGGCACTGACATCGACCAGGCGCAGGTCAACGTGCAGAACCGCGTCGCCGTGGCCCAGCCGCGCCTGCCCGAGGACGTGCAGCGGCTCGGCATCGTCGTGCGCAAGGCCTCGCCCGACCTGATGATGGTCGTGCACATGACGTCGCCAGACGACAGCCGCGACCAGCAGTACATCTCCAACTACGCCACGCTCTACGTGAAGGACGTGCTGGGCCGCATCGACGGCGTCGGCAACGTGCTGGTGTTCGGCGCACGCGACTATTCGATGCGCGTGTGGCTCGACCCCGCGCGCGTGGCCGCCCACAACCTGACGGCCGGCGAGGTGATGCTGGCGATGCGCGCGGCCAACCTGCAGGTCGCCGCCGGCGCCATCAACCAGGCGCCCGCCGTGTCGCCGGGCGGCTTCACCCTGTCGGTGCAGACGCTCGGCCGCCTGACGACGCCCGAGGAGTTCGGCAACATCGTGCTGCGCGCCGAGCCCGACGGCTCGGTCACGCGGCTGCGCGACGTGGCGCGCATCGAATTGGGCGCGCAGGACTACACGCTGAACGCCTATCTCGACAACAAGAACGCCACCGCGCTCGGCATCTTCCAGCGGCCCGGCTCCAACGCGCTCGCGACCTCGGACGCCGTGAAGGCGACGATGGAGCGGCTGAAGAAGGACTTCCCCGCCGGCCTCGACTATTCGGTGGTCTACAATCCGACGGAGTTCATCCAGGCCTCGGTCGATGCGGTGATCGAGACGCTGTTCGAGGCGCTGCTGCTGGTCGTGGTCGTGGTGATCGTGTTCCTGCAGACTTGGCGGGCCGCGATCATCCCCCTGCTCGCCATCCCGGTGTCGCTGATCGGCTCGTTCGCCGTGATGTCCGCGGTCGGCGTGTCGTTCAACACGCTGTCGCTGTTCGGCCTGGTGCTGGCGATCGGCATCGTCGTCGACGACGCCATCGTCGTCGTCGAGAACGTCGAGCGCTATCTCACCCAGGGCATGTCGCCCAAGGCGGCGGCGCACAAGACCATGGACGAGGTCGGCGGCGCGCTGATCGCGATCTCCCTGGTGCTGATCGCGGTGTTCCTGCCGACCGCCTTCATCACCGGCCTGCAGGGCACATTCTACAAGCAGTTCGCCATCACCATCGCGGCCTCGACGGCGATCTCGGCCTTCGTGTCGCTGACGCTGTCGCCCGCCATGGCGGCGCTGCTGCTCAGGACCCACGCGCTGTCGCACGTCGAGAAACCCAAGCCGACGCTGTTCGACCGGCTGATGTGGCCGATCAACGCGTTCTTCCGTCTGTTCAATCGCGGCTTCGAGTGGCTGTCGAACTTTTATGGCCGGGCCACGGCGCGCCTGATCCGGATGGCGACCATCGTGCTGGTCGTCTATGGCGGCCTGCTGGTGCTGACCGGCAACGTCCTGGTCAATACCCCGACCGGCCTGGTGCCGCAGCTCGACCGCTCGTACCTGATCGCCGCCATGCAGCTTCCGGCCGGCGCGACGCTCGAGCGCGCCGACAAGCTGGTGCGCCAGGCGTCGGAGATGATCATGGCGACGCCGGGCGTCGAGCACGCCGTGGCCTTCGTCGGTTTCGACGGCGCCACCTTCACCAACGCGCCCAACACCGGCGTGATCTTCGTCACCCTGAAGCCGTTCGAGCAGCGCCGCGACCTGCCGATGGCCAAGATCCTGGGCGACTTGCGCGGCAAGATGTTCTCCCTGCGCGAGGCCTTCGTGTTCGTGCTCGAGCCGCCCTCGGTGCCGGGCATCGGCACCGGCGGCGGCCTCAAGGGCTATGTGCAGGACCGCGCCGCCCGCGGCCTGCCGGCGCTCGAAGGCGCGACTTGGGCGCTGGCCGGTGCGGCCGGCCAGACGCCGGGCATGACCCAGGCCTTCACGCTGTTCAGCACGCGCACGCCGCAGATCTGGGCCGAGATCGACCGCACCAAGGCCGAGCAGCTCGGCGTGCCGATCGCGCGCGTGTTCGAGGCGCTGTCGATCTACATGGGCTCGGGCTACGTCAACGACTTCAACATCCTGGGCCGCACCTATCGCGTGACGGCGCAGGCCGACGATCCCTATCGCCTCACGGTGCGTGACGTCGCCAACCTCAAGACGCGCAGCGCCAGCGGCGAGATGGTGCCGATCGGCTCGGTCGCCACCTTCTCCGACACGACCGGCCCCTATCGCGTGGCGCGCTACAACCTCTATCCCGCGGCCGAGATGCAGGTCGCCCTGAAACCCGGCTTCTCGTCGGGGCAAGGCATTCGGGCTGTCGAGGGCCTGGCCGAGAAGGTGCTGCCTTCAGGCTTCGGCTTCGAATGGACCGAGATCGCGCTCCAGGAAAAGCTCGCCGGCGACACCGCGATCCTGGCCTTCGGCCTGGCCGTTGTCTTCGTGTTCCTGCTGCTGGCCGCCCTCTACGAAAGCTGGCTGCTGCCGCTCGCCGTCATCCTGATCGTGCCGATGTGCGTGCTCGCGGCCATGGCCGGCGTCATCCTGCGCGGGCTCGACCGCAACATCCTGGTCGAGATCGGCTTGGTCGTGCTGGTGGGCCTCGCCGCCAAGAACGCCATCCTGATCGTCGAGTTCGCCAAGCAGGCGCACGAGGCCGGCATGAACCGCTTCGACGCCGCCGTCAGCGCCGCCAAGACGCGTCTGCGGCCCATCCTCATGACCTCGCTCGCCTTCATCCTGGGCGTGGTGCCGCTGGTCGTAAGCTTCGGTGCCGGTGCCGAGATGCGCCAGTCGCTGGGCACGGCGGTGTTCTTCGGCATGCTGGGCGTCACCGTCTTCGGCCTGGTCTTCACGCCGGTGTTCTACACTGTGTGCACCGGGCTGTCGGAGCTGCGCTTCAAGTGGCGCAAGCCCGAGGTGCCGCCGGAGGCGGCGTTCAAGCCCGATCAAATCTGAAGGAGCAGGACTGGCCATCGACCGGCTGGTCCTCCATTACAGGCAAGTGGAGGAACAATGATGTTCGCCTCAAAGCCTGTTCGGATCGCGGCGTTCAGCATCGGCGGCGTCATGCTGCTGCTGGCGGCCATCAGCCTCGGCTACTTCCCGTCCGCAGCCGAAAATGCGCGCGTCGTGCCGCCGCCCGTTGTCGATGCGCCGGCCGGCCAGACGACGTCCGACGTCGTGGTGCTGGCCGGCGGCTGCTTCTGGGGCGTGCAGGGCGTGTTCCAGCATGTCGAGGGTGTGAGCAGTGCGGTGTCCGGCTATGCCGGCGGCGCCCAGGCAGCGGCGCAGTACGACAAGGTCACCTCGGGCCGCACCGGCCATGCCGAGGCCGTGCGCATCACCTACGATCCGCGCAAGGTGAGCCTGGGTCGCCTGCTGCAGATCTATTTCTCGGTGGTGCACGATGCTACCCAGCTCAATCGCCAGGGGCCCGATGTCGGCACGCAGTACCGGTCGGCGATCTTCCCGGCCAATGACGAGCAGGCGCGCGTCGCCAAGGCCTATATCGACCAGCTCGACCAGGCGCGCGTCTATGGCGCCAAGGTCGTGACCACGATCGAGCCCGGCCAGACCTTCTATCCGGCCGAGGCCTATCACCAGGACTACATGACGCTCCATCCGCGCCAGCCCTACATCGCCATGCATGACCTGCCGAAGGTCGACAATCTCAAGCGGCTGTTCCCACAGGCCTATCGCGCCGAGCCGGCGCTGGTCTCCAAGACCGGCATGTGAGCCGATCAGGCCGTCGCCGGGCGGGGCGGCGGCCGCAGCAAGGCGAAGCTCACCTGCACGATGCCGGCGGTGAGCCCGATCGCGACGCCGAGCCGCCACGCCAGGTCGTAGGAGCCCAGCCGCTCGTAGAGCAGTCCGCCGCCGAAGGCACCCAGAAAGCTGCCGAGCTGGTGGCTCATGAAGGCGACACCCTGGATCATCGCCTGCCAACGCAGTCCGAACATCTCGGCCACCGAGCCCGCGACCAGCGGGCCGACGCCCAACCATAAAAAGCCCATCGCCGAGGCGAAGACCAGCGTGCCGAGCGGCGTCGGCGGCAGGATGAAGTACCAGCCGAGCACCATCGAGCGGGCGATGTAGATGCCGCCCAGAAGGCCGAGCTTCGACCAGCGGCCGCCGGCCCAGCCGAAGAACAGGCCGCCGAACACGTTGAACAGGCCGATCGCCGCCAGCGCCTGGGCGCTCAGCGCCGGATCCATGCCGCAGATCGCGAGGTAGGACGGCAGATGGGTGGCGATGAACAGGAGCTGCATGCCGCAGACGAAGTAGGCCGCGGTCATCACCAGGAAGGACGGGCTTCTAAAGGCGCGCCCCAACGCGGCCTTGGCCGAATCTCGGTGTAGTTCGGCGGGGCCGGTCGGCAGCGGCAGGCGATCGACGCGACCGGCGATCCAGGCGGCCGGCAACATGCCGAGCGCCAGCACCAGGAAGCCGAGCACGCCGGCACGCCAGCCGAAGTCGACGGCCAGCCACTGTCCCAGCGGCGCGGACAGCAGCGCGCCCAGCGAACCCGACGCGGCGATGGCGCCCAGCACCAGGCTGCGCCAGTGGCTGGCCACGGCGCGCGAGCCGATGGCCAGCGCGATGGCCGAGGCGGTGCAGGCGAGCGCCACGCCGATCATGACGCCCGCGCCCAGCATCACGCCCAGCATGCCCTCGGCCATGGCGAACATGAGCATGCCGGCGATGTAGAGGACGCTGCCGCCCAGCATCACCGGGCGGAAGCCGACGCGGACGGCGAGCGCGCCCGCCACCGGCTGCAGGAAGCCCCAGGCCAGGTTCTGCACCGACATGGCGAGCGCGAAGTCCGCGACGCTGACGGCGATGTCGCGGGTGAGCGGCGGCATGACCAGGCCGAAGCTCTGCCGGATGCCCCCGCTCAGGCTCAGCATGATCGCCGCCCCGATCAGGATCGGCAGGGTCGGGCGCAGCTCTTTCATGAGGCCCATGGGGAGCTCAGCCTTGATTACACAGCTCCGTGTACCTTAGGGTGAGCGTCTCGCCGGTCAACAGAAAAGTACACAGGTCTGTGTAACCATGACGCGATCCGACGACAGGTCGGCCATGCAGGAGCGCATCCTCGAGACGGCCGACCGATTGTTCTACGGCCAGGGAATCCGCGCCGTCGGCGTCGACACGATCGCGGCCGAGATCGGCATCAGCAAACGCACGCTCTACAACTACTTTCCGTCGAAGGACGCGCTGATCGTGGCCTACCTGTCACGGCGGCTCAGGCCCGCGCCGCCATCCGACCTGCCGCCCGTGCGGCAGATCCTGGGCAACTTCGAGCGGCTCGAGCGCACCTTCGCCACCGGCGTGTTCCGCGGCTGTCCGTTCGTCAATGCGGTGGCCGAGCTCAAGGAGCCGGCGCACGCGGCCAACGAGATCGCGCTCGCCTTCAAGGAGCAGCGCCGATTGTGGTTTCGCGACCTGCTGGTGCGGCTTTCGGTCGACGATCCCGACACGCTGGCAATGCAGCTGCAGATCCTGTCCGACGGCGCGATCGCGACCGCGCTGGTGCGCGGCGATTCCAAGATCGCCGTCACGGCAGGCGACGCCGCGCGGGTCCTGCTGAAGGCCGCGGGCGTCAGGGCGCCGGCGGATGAGGGACGCCGCCGGCCGCGTCGCGCCAAACGCTGAAGGGGCCGTTAGCGGGCCGCGGCGGAGAACAGGCGGGCGATCCCGCGGACCAGGCCAGCAAGGGCGGCAGCGCGCTCGCGATGGGCGCGCTGGGCGTAGACCTCGCGTTCGGAATGGCTGGGATAGGCGACTGAGAACATGGAACCCTCCAAAGAGTTGGAAGTTAGTTAATTCCGCTCCACGTGATGGTTAATCTCGGTAATTTGATTATCACTGATGAATTTAGTTCACTATTCGCGCAATGATCGATCACGCCAGCGAAATGGCCGCCTTCGTGCGGGTCGTTGATTCCAATGGCTTTTCCGCCGCCGCGCCGGCGCTGGGGCTGAGCCCCTCCGCGGTAAGCAAGCTCGTCACCCGGCTGGAGACGCGGCTTGGCGTGCGGCTGCTGCAGCGCACAACCCGCGCCCTGCACCTCACCCAGGAGGGCGAGGTCTTCTACGCCGCCGCCAAGCGCATCGTGGGGGAGATCGAGGCGCTGGAGAACCAGATCGTGGGCCAAAGCGGTACGCCGAGCGGCGTGCTGCGGGTGACGACGTCGCTCGCCTTCGCCACGCACCAGCTCGCGCCGGTGCTGTCGGAGTTTTTAGCCCGCCATCCGCTGGTGCAGTTCGAACTGCTGCCGACCGACCGCGTGATCGACATGGTCGACGAGGGCATCGATGCCGCCATTCGCATCGGGCGGCTTGCCGACACCAGCTTCATGGCGCGCAAGATCGGCGAGGACAAACGGCTGATCTGCGCGGCGCCGTCCTACCTCGCGCGCCGCGGCACGCCGCAGCGGCCCGAGGATCTGGCGCGGCACAATTGCATCGTGTCGCGCGATCACACCTATCTCAACCGCTGGTCCTTCAAGGTCGACGGCCGGATCGTCGAGATCGACGTCCGCGGCCGGGTCGCCGTCACCGAGGGCGAGGCGCAGATGCAACTTGCCCTGCAGGGCATCGGCATCGTGCGCCTCACCCGGCTCACGCTGGCCCAGGCGATTCGCGAGGGAGCGCTGGTGCCGTTGCTCGGTGCCTTCTCGGCTGAGGAGGCGGTGGGCATCCATGCCGTCTATCCGCACCGCCGGCATCTCGCGCCCAAAGTGCCGGCGTTCGTCAATTTCCTGATCGAGAAGTTCGCGCCGCCGCCGTGGGAGATTTGATGGGGCACGCCGCTCGATCTCGGCCAGTCGGATCGCTTTGCCCGTCACCGATGTCGACGACCGGTCGGAGGCGTTCTGTGAAAACGTGATCGGGCTGCGCAAGCTGTTCCGTTTCGGCGACCTCACGTTCCTCGACTGTGCCGGCGTGCGCTTGCTGCTCGACAAGACGGCCGAGGTCAGCGGATCGAGCGGCTGCATCTACCTCCGCTGCGCCGACATACATGCCGCCGGCATGATGCTAGGATCGGCCCGCCGGATACGTGAAAGCTGAGGGAGGGGATATGGATCGCGACACGGACCTTTTTGTGCAGGCCTTCTGGGTCAAGTGCCGCGACGTCATCCGACCCGAGCTCGACCGTGTCGTCGACGAGCTGAAGAGAGCCGGCCATGACGCCAATGTGTCGACCCACGAATATTCGCCGGTCGCCGACCACCTGCCCGACATCGGCCCCGTCCTCACCCTGACCGTGCATCCCAAGGGCGCGCCGGAGGGCCGCACGTTGCAGTTCCATGGCGACGTCGCCAAGGGCAGCCTCGAGATCATCGGCAATGGTGCCAAGGCGCATCGCCACGAGCTCGCCGCCCTCGACGAGCCGGTCGTCAAGCGCGAGATCACCGACTGGCTGGCCGTGGCGCTCAACCATCATCCCTGACTGCTGCCGAGGAAGAACCATGCCTGATGCCATCGACGACCTGTTCCGCCGCTTCGGCAAGGCCTTCAACAAGGCCGACGTCGAGGAGATCGCCGCCTGCGTGACCGACGACTTTGAATGGCGGCTGAACGCGGGGGCAGCGGGCGGCTCGCCCGGCGGCGCGGTGCTGCAGGGCAAGGAAGGCCTGCGCGCGCATTTCGCCGACAAGAGCAAGGCGCACCGCGAGGCGCGCTATTCGGAGGCGCGCATCCATCGCGCCGGGACCGTGCTGTTCGGCACCTTCCGCGTCACCGGAATCGACCATGCCGGCAAGCCGTTCGACCGCTACGGCATCGATCTCTACGAGCTCAGGGACGGCAAGATCGCGCTCAAGGACAGCTACCTCAAGGCCGACTGAGGAAGCGAAGCGCCGCGTCGCAATACATGGCGTAGACCGGGCCGATCGAGGCGATGTCGGCCCATTCGTCGGCGGCATGCATGTTGCCGAAGCTGACGCCCGGCGCGCAGACCGTGGGAACGCCGCGCGCCGCCAAAAGATTGCCGATGTTGGAGGGGCCGCAGACATCGGCGGCAAACGGCCGGCCGAACGCGGCGCCCGCCGCCGCCGTGAAGCTCCGCACCAGCCGGTCGTCCTGCGGCACGACATAGGCCGGCCAGGAATCGACGATCTCGATGGCGGCCCCGGCATCGACGGCACGCACGATGTCCTCGAGCCAGCGCGTGGCCTCAGCGGCATCGAAGGTGCGCGTGAGCCGGATGTCGACATGGCAGACCGCGAGGTCGGGCACGACGCTGAAACCCTCGCCGCCTTCGATGCGCGTCACCGTCGCGGCCGGGCCGAACGGGAAGGCGGCATCCGCCGCGTCGGGGAAAACCGGTTCGGCGAGCTTGAGCGCAAAGGCAGCGACTTTGGTCAGCGCATTGACGCCGCGGCGCTCGGCGTCGCCGGAATGCGCGGCCACGCCGGCGAACCGCAGCCGGGCGCGCAGGAAACCGCGGCCGCCGGCAACGATGCCGTCATTGCCGGGATAGCCCAGCGAGGCCGCATCGGGCGGGCGGCCGACGGCATCGAGATAGGCGCGCACGCCACCGAAGCGGCCGGTGTGCTCGTCGGCATCGAACAGCACGTGCAGCGCGCCGCGCGGCAGGCCGCTTTGGGCAAAATGGCGCGCGACATGGGCGAGGATGGCGACGCCGGCCTTGGAATCGGCGGCCCCGCGGCCGAGCAGCCGGCCGTCACGCACCGCTCCGGAGAAGGGCGGCGCGCTCCACTGGCCCGGATCGCCGGCCGGCGCGGTATCGATACAGGCGTCGAGGCAGAGGACAGGGCCCGGCGCGGCGCCGGCGATCTCGACCAGCACCGCCATCGCCTTGCCCGACGGATCGTCGAGCAGGCGCGGCGCAAGGCCGTTGTCGGCGAGCCACGACTGCACCAGCGACAGCACCGGCTGCGGCGGATTGATGCCGGCGCACGACGGCGTCGCCACCAGCCGCGACGCCAGCCGCACGATGCTGTCGATGGGGCTGTCGACGGGCGCGGCGCTCACGGAACCGACCGGATCATGATCCGTCATGTATAGTGCGCCGGCTGATGAAAGTAACTTCGCTCCCGCCGCCGGCGCGTTTCGACCTTCCCGACCTGGCCTTGCTTGGCACGCTCCTGGTCGTCGCCATCATCGGCAGCTCGCAGATGTCCCTGATGGTGATCGACGGCGCGGGCTCCATCACCGTCGCCTGGCTGGGCAATGCCTGGGCACTGTTCTACGACCAGGTCATCGGCCGTGCCGTGTCGACCCTGCTGACCTTCGGTCCGGCCTGGGCGCTCAGCGGATTGGTCGACCTGCCGGCCGACGTCTTCGTCGTCGTGGCCCATGTCCTGAACGTCGCCGTCCCGTTCGTCTTCTGGCTCGCTCCGCGTGCCGTCGAGCCGCAGCGGATTTTCTCACGCCTTTATCTGGCGATGTCGCTGGTCCTGGTCTTCTTCACCTCGGAGATGGTCCCCGGCATGGGTTTTTGGATGATCTGGCTCGCCGTGCTCGGTCATCCTCAGCGATCGCGGCAGGTGAAGGTGATCGCCACGGTCGTGATCGCGCCGTTGCTCGTGTTCACGCATCCGGCGATGGCCATCACCAGCATCGTGTTCGCCGTCGGCGGCTTTGGCCTCAGCCTGCTCGGCCGGCCTTTCCCGCGGCACCTCGCCATCGCCTCCGCGGCAATGGGCGTGCTGGTGACGGCTGGCTACTTCGCCACCTCGGCGCTATGGCCCGCGACCAATCCGACGCTCGCCGGCCAATTGCAGGGCGGCCAGTACAACTATGTCAATCCGCTCTGGATGCTGGGCACGTTCGGCTTCTTTCCAGTGCTGGCGGTGTTCTGGCTGTTGCTGCTGGCCCCCGGGCTGGACGGCACGGCGGCGCGCTGGCGCTTGTCCAGGACCGTCCTGGTGATTCTCGCGGTCGTTGGCCTGTGGTTCGCGTTCAACGGCACCAACGTCCTGACCTGGATCTTCGCCCGCAGTACGGCGCCGGTGGTGCTGGCCGTGGCACTCTGCCTGGCGCTGGCATCGCCAGCCGCGACCTGGCAGGAAGCGGCACGCCGGCCGCTGATGATTTTCGCGGCGATCATGGCAACCGCGGCGGTGTCCTACGGCATCGATCTCTTCCTGTTCGGCCGGGCGTCCGACGCGCGGCTGGCGCCGCTGATTGGCGCCGACGGCCCGGCGCCCCACGTCGCCGCCCTGGGTCCGCCGTCGCCGCCGCCCGTCCAGCGGCCACTCCAGGTCTTCTTCAAGTGGTTGGCCGCGCCGGACTACGTGCGCGACATCATCAATCCGTATTATGGTGGCGAACGCATGACGTTCGCGTTCTACAGCTTCTTCCGGTCAGACCGGCGCGCGGTGCTGTACAAGCTGCTCGACAAGAAGCGCGAATGGGTGCCCTTCTCGTGCACCGCCGTCGACGGCGCGCTCAAGCGGCCGCACGACGCCATCGACATCCGCATGCTGCGCTTCATCCGCGAGCACTACTGCGTATGACCAGCGCCACCAGCAGCAGCAACGACACGCCCGAAATGGCAAGGCCCCAGCGCTCGATCGGCGGAGCGCCGCGATCGAGCCGCGTGACGGTCTCGCCGGCCGGCACGGTGAAGGAGACCAGGCGCAACGGCTCGCTGGCGGCGAGCAGCAGGCCGGCATCGAGGCGCCAGGCCGGGAAGAAGAAGCGACGCAGCGTGACCGTGGTCGGCTGATCGGCGGTGACCGCGACACGCAGGCCGCCGAAAGGATCGTTGTCGGCGCGGCACGTCCGGGCGGGTGGTGAGCAGGAGATCACCGGCGTGCCCTTGAGCTGCTCCAGCCCGAGATCGGCGTAGCGCGAACCGGCGAGCTTGTAGCCGGCGGGCTGGTACTCCTTGACATCGTGCTGGTCGAGGCCGCTGGCACGCCACGTGAACTCGATGCGCGCCCGCGCATCGGTCACGATCAGGACCGCGCCCGGCACCAGGGCGACGCCCGCGGCCGCGAAGACATAGGCGACGATGCGGCGAAGCCCGGCAAGCGGGGTCAGGCAAAGCGCGGTCAGCAAGGCGAACTCGACGACCATCAGCAGCCGCCAGGGGAACTGCACCTTGCCGACCAGCGGCAGGTCCCAGAACCACGGCAGGAGGCCCGCGATCAGGATCAGGCAGGCAAGGCTCAGCGCCAGCCAGAAGCCCAGCTCGCGCCGACCAGAGCCGTCAGGGAGTTGCAGCAGGGCAAAGCACAGGCCGGCAGCCAGCAGCGCCGCCGCCAGCACGATCGAGCCGATCACACGCATCGTGTCGGGATCGACCCAGCGCTCGGGCGCCATGACGAACCAATTGCTGGCGCGATAGAACGAGGTCCAGAGCTCGCGGGCCGAGATCCAGGGCTGCAGCTCCATCGCCGGCAACAGATAGATCGCCGCGAGCCCGATCGCCAACGCACCGCCAGCGGCACAACGCAGCAGCAATGCGGGTGCGCGCGTGGCAAAGAGCACGTAGGCCGGGATCACCGTGATCGAGCACAGCAATGCTGTCGGCAGGTGCGACAGCAGCAGTGCTGCGTAGGCCGACGCCAGCAACGGCAGGCCCCACCGCGTCTTTTCGAGGGTGAGGCGGAGAGCCAGCATCACGACCGGCAGCACCGCATAGGCGGTGGTTTCGGCGAAGGCGCCGCGCGTGTAGTTGTCGAACAGGTGATAGGGGGCTGCCATGTAGGCGATGGCGCCGACCAGAGCCGCCGTCCGCTTGCCGCTCACCCGCAACAGCCAAGCGTGCATCGAGAGCCCGGACAGGAACAGGATCACCGTCGTGGTCACGGCCAGGCGATGCGACACCAACAGCGCGTTGGCGGTGACGACGCTCGCCAGGGCGTCGATCCAGAACGGCAGCGGCGGATAGAAATAGAAGGCGGGGCTGCCCAGGCCGTCGAACGATTCGGGCATCCAGCGCGGATAGAGGATGCCGGCGCGGACCTGCTCGGCGAACTGGGCGGCCCAGGTGAGGTTCTGCGGCGAGCTGTGGCTGATCAGCGTGCCCAGGACCAGCGTCGGCAACAGCAGCAGCACGGCCGCTGCCGCCAGGACGAAGGCCGGATGGCGCAAAGCCCAGTCCGCCGGTGCTAGTCCGCCGCCTGCCTTTGCGCGGTGCGGTCCGGCGTCAGGCTGTAGGTCGTGAAGCGCCGATTGAGCGAGGGCATCGGGCAGGCTTCGAGATGGCCTTCCCCCGGCCGCATCAGGATCATGGCCGTGGTCGCCGTCTTCACGCCGCGCGTGTTGAGCCGCGGCGGCCGGCACACCGACCAGGGCGAGCCCCAATCGTCGAAGAAGGCGCTGCGGAAATCATCCAGCGTGAGCTTGCCGCGCTTGCGGGAGAGCTGGTCGCGCACGCGCTTGTCGCGATAGATCGAGCAGGGAGTCTCGGCGAGGCCCGTATCCTTCACCTGGGCGCGCGCCGGTTCGGCGATCCAATGATTGGCATGGACATAGAGCCCACGATCGGGCGCCAACCAGAACGTGTCGTCGGGCGCGCATTCGAAGCCGAAAGCCTCGCCGCTCCCAGTCCTTGTCGCGTGGCTCACCGCCATGTGGTTGGAGCCGAGCTTGGGCGTCGACATGATGGTGTGCACCGCCTGCGCGAGGTAGGCGCTCTCCAGCACCTTGCGGCGGACGAAGGGCAGCGGCACGCCCGGGCCGCGCTTGTAGTCGCGGTCGCACTGCAGCGCGTTGGCCGTGAGGCCGATGCCGGCTGAGTTCAGGCCCGAGCGGGCGAGACCGCCCGCTTCGGTGAAGGTGAGGATGTCGGGACCGTCCTCGCGATGGATGCGCAGCAGCACGCCGGTCTCCGCGCACTCGGCGCGCCAGTCCCAGTTCTGGCCGTGCAGCAGCACGCCGTCTGCCGTGGCTTCGGGCAGGGCCAGGGCCGCGGTGCAGCCGTCCGGCACTTGCTTGGCTTCCTGCTCCTGGCGCACTGCGGCCACCATCTCGGTGCGGGCGTTCATCAGCACCACGGCGGCGAAGGGTTCGTTCGCGCCTTCGGCGATGCCGCGCATCTCCTCGATATAGGTCGGGTCGAACTTCTCGATCGACGGCATCAGCGCCTCCGCGCGGCGCTCGAGCTCCGGCCAGTCGACACCGCTCTTCAGCAGCGATTCGGCATACATCTTGGCGCCGCGCCGCAACCGGTCCGCGGCGGCCCTGCCGTGGGTGCGGCCACGCTCGCGCGGGCTGCCGGAAAGGTCGATCAAGGGAAACGGTGCGTAGTCGGTCATGGGCGCCTCGATTCAGAAGGGTTTTAGCACCGCCAGGACCACGATGGCGATCATCAGCACCGTCGGTACCTCGTTCCACCAGCGATAATAGCTTGCAGGCCTTGTGTTCTTGTCCGCCTCGAACTCCTTGCGCCAGCGGCCGTAGAGGTGGTGGACCACGGTAAGGCCCGCCACCAGCGCGAATTTCACCTGCCACCAACCGGCATGCCACCAGTCGCCGCGCCAGGCGAGTGCGAGGCCGAAGATCCAGACCAGGATCATGGCCGGGTTCATGATGCCGCGCAGCAGGCGGCGCTCCATGACCTTGAAGGTCTCGCTCTGCCTGGAACCCTTTTCGGCGTCGGCGTGATAGACGAACAGGCGCGGCAGGTAGAGCAGGCCCGCCATCCAGGCGATGACGGCCACGATGTGCAGCGCCTTCAGGATCTCATAGAGCATCGCGCACCAGCCTCGCGAGACCCGCGATGAACAGCGGATGGGTGCCGACGGTCGGCACGCGGACGTAGGCCGGCACGCCGACCTTGTCGGCGAGATGACGGTATTCGATGTCGAGCTCGACCAGGGTTTCGGAATGCTCCGATACGAAGGACAGCGGATAGAGAACGACCGAAACCTTGGCGGCGCCGGCGCGCGCGATCTCGGCGTCGGTCGATGGGCCGATCCATTTCAGCGGCCCGACACGGCTTTGATAGCAGACCGACCAATCGAGGCCGCCAACGGCATCTGCAATGGCCTTGGCCGTCTGCTCGACCTGGCTCTGATAAGGATCGCCCGCCTTGATCACGCGCTCCGGCAGGCCGTGGGCGGAGAACAGCACCCTCTTGGGTGCGTTGCCGGCCTGGGCCAGACCTTCCTTCAGCAGCGCGACGGATGCCGCGATGAATCCCGGCTCGGTCGGATATTCCTTCACGACCTTGACCGGCACCTTGAACTTCGCCGTGTCGTTCCAGGCCTTGAAGGACGATTCCGTCGTCGCGGTCGAGAACTGCGGATAAAGCGGCAGCAGCACGATACGCTCGGGCTTGAAGCGCTCGACCGAACGCACGACCGCCTCGGTCATCGGATGCCAGTAACGCATGCAGACATAGCCGCGCCATTCGTGCCCCTCATCGCCACTCGTGCCCAGCGTCTCTTCGAGCGCGCGCGCCTGCGCCTCGGTCTGACCGAGGATGGGCGAGGAGCCGCCGATCTTGTCGTAGATCGCCCGCGCGGTCGGCGCGCGCCGGCGGGCCAGGAAACTCGCCAACGGCCCACGAATGAAGCCGGGCACGCGCAGGATCGCGGGATCGCCGAACAGGTTGCGCAGGAAGGGCTGCACGGCTTCCAGCGAATCGGGCCCGCCGAGATTGAACAGGATGATCGCGATCTTCACGAGGTGTCCCTCATGAGGTGGACGGCTTCCAGTTGCGCACGATCTCGACCAGCTGTGCGACGTGCTCGGGCGGTGTCTGCGGCACCACGCCATGGCCCAGGTTGAACACGAAGGGGCCGTGGCCGAGCTTGTCGAGGATGCGCGTGGCCTCGCGCTCCAACGCCGCGCCACCGGCGACCAGCATCAGCGGATCGAGATTGCCCTGCAGGCAGATGTGCGGCTGCAGTTCGCGCGCGGCCCAATGGGCGCCGATGCCGGTGTCGATCGACAGGGCGGCAAAGGCATCGCTGCGGCGATACATCAAGGTGGCCGGGCCGACGGCGCGCGGAAAGGCGATAATCGGTGTCTTGGGATGACGCGCGTGCACGGCATGGGCAATGCGCACCATCGGCTCGAGCGACCAGCCGAAGAGCTGCTCCTCGGGCAGCACACCGGCCCAGGAATCGAAGAGCTGCACGGCGTCGGCGCCGGCGTCGATCTGATTGACGAGATGATCGACCACGGCATCGACCAGAAGATCGATCAGCAGGCCGAAGGAATCGGGATGGCGATAGGCCCAGCCCTTCACTTTGGCGAAGTCTCGGCTGCCGCCGCCTTCGATCATGTAGCAGGCGAGCGTAAAGGGCGCGCCGACGAAGCCCAGCAGCGCCGTCTCGCGCGGCAGCTCCGCCCGCGTTCGCCGAATAGCCTCATAAACCGGCGCCAGCTTCTCGGGCAGGCGCGCCCGGGTGAGCTTGCCGAAATCGGCCGGGTCGGTCAGCGCCTCGAGCTTTGGACCTTCGCCTTCCTCGAACCAGACCTTCTGGCCGAGCGCATCGGGCACCACGAGAATGTCGGAGAAGATGATGGCGGCATCGAGCCCGAAGCGCCGCACCGGCTGCAGCGTGACCTCGACCGCCTTGTCCGGCGTGTAGCAGAAATCGAGGAACGATCGCGTCGTCGCCCGGACCGCGCGATATTCCGGCAGATAGCGCCCGGCCTGGCGCATCAGCCAGATCGGCGGCGTCGGAAAGCGCGTTCCGGCCAGCGTCTCCAGGAATTTCCCGCCGCTCAATGCTTGTTCCTCATGCTTCCTCTTACTCTATTCATAATAGGTAGTAGGAGTAGTAGGGGGTGTGGCACATGGGGATGCGCCCTATTGATCAGGCGTCCCCAGGCCGCTGTGGACCGACCAGCATCGATTCGACGGGCTTTTACCGCCGGATTCCCGATTCGCAGGGTATTCCTCCCAGCCTGTCCGCAGGGGACGGAGAATGGATGGGCCCAGGCGGTCCGTGGCCTGAATCGGCGCTGTCCGGCAGAGCGGCCTGCTTGTCCCCGTCTTGCCCTCGCCAATCCCGCGTTTCTCCCCGGATCGCTGTGGGGTAGAAAAGACCGTGGCCAACAGAAACTTCCATGTCCATCTTGTCTCCGACTCGACCGGCGAGACGGTATCGAGCGTGGCGCGCGCCTGCCTGGTGCAATATGAGGGCGTGTTCGTGCAGGAGCATGTCTGGTCGCTGGTGCGCACCAAAGGCCAGATGGACAAGGTCATGCAGGCCGTCGAACGCGACCGCGGCCCCGTCCTCTATACGCTGGTCGATCCCGAATTGCGCGACCTGGTGCGCGATCACTGCCGGCGCCTGCAGCTGCCCTGCGTCGGCGTGCTCGACCAGGTGATGAGCGTGCTGGCCGTGCACTTCCATTCCAAGAGCGAGCAGTGGCCCGGTCGTCAGCATCAGCTCGACGAGGGCTATTTCGACCGTATCGACGCCATGCACTACACCCTGGCGCACGATGACGGCCAGTCGACGCACGACTTGGAAGACGCCGACGTCATCCTGGTCGGCCCGTCGCGCACCTCCAAGACGCCGACCTGCGTCTATCTCGCCAACCGCGGCGTGCGCGCCGCCAACGTGCCGCTGGTGCCGCTGGTCGATCCTCCGCCGGCGCTCGAAACCGCCAAGCGGCCATTGATCGTCGGCCTCATCACCGATCCCGAGCGGCTGGTGCAGATCCGCGTCAATCGCCTGCGCCTGCTGCAGCAGAACACCGAGACCGACTACACCGACATCGAAAACGTGCAGCGCGAGATCCAGGAAGCGCGCCGCCTTTATGCTCGCCGCAAGTGGGTGACCATCGACGTCACGCGCCGATCCATCGAGGAGACGGCGGCGGCGATCCTGCAGATGCTGGCGGTGCGCCGCGAGCAGCGGCTGCAGGCGACAGAATAGGCATCGACACGGAAAGGGAGGCGATCATGCGTATTCGTCATCCTTGGGTTGGCGTTGCAGTTGGTCTGATTCTTGCTGCTTCGACGGCACTTGCCGCGAATGGCATCGATGTCAGGCGTGGCCAGGACGCGATGGTGTTCGGCAATTGCGTGCCGAGCCTCGTGGTCGAGAACAACTCGTCGGAGATAATCGATTACCTGCAGGTCGATGTCGCCGTCACCCTGGGCAACGGCCAGGAACGCATCATCGAATTGAAATCGGCATACCGTGAAGGTGTTCCTGATCCAATCGGTGTCGGAGGGACGGCTACGTTGAAACAGCATCTCGATACATCGAAGGCCCTGGGCGTGGGTTGCGGCGACGTGAAGGCGCGCCGTGCGGTGCGCACCATTTGCGAGGCCGAAGGCGGCAAGGCCTGCGCATCGTCGGTGTCGGTGAGTCCGTGATCCGCAGAAGAACTCTCGTAGGTGCCACTGGCGCGATGGCGGAGGCCTCCAAGGATCCCGGCTTCATCGCCAAGACCACGTCGCTCGGCATCGTGCCGACGGCGCGCGGACCCGCGGCATTCGCCGCCTTCATCAAGACCGAGGTCGAGGTGAACACGGCGCTCCTGAAGGAGTCGGGGTTCAAGCCGGAGCAGAGCGTTTTCCGATCAAGTTGAACCGCGAGCGGTTCAACCTGATCGGAAAAGCGCGCACGGGCGATTGGTGTTTCACCGGGCACATTCCGTCCGGCTGATTCCAGCCGGACGGAATGTGCTCTAGCGGCGCCAAATGCATGTCAGCGCGGCTTGACGCCAAACCGTACAGACTGTACGGTTTGATATGAGCCGAATCGTGCGTAAAGGCGCTGAAGAAGCGCGCAGCCAGCTCCCGGACTTGCTTGCCGCTGCCGAGAAGGGCCGCTCGACGATCATCACCCGCCACGGCCGGCCGGTCGCGGCTTTGGTGCCGATCGATGATTACGGTTCCGCTGTTCGTCAGCAACCCTTGTTGCCCCTGGCTGGGACAGGCCGCGGACTATGGGGCAAGGATAGCGCTCGCACCGTTCGCAAGTTGCGCGAAGAATGGGATCGCTAGACCTGGAAGACCTGCCGGACCAGGCGCTTGTGTTGGTCGATTCCGCGCCGGTCATCTATTTCCTCGAAGGCCATCGCAAGTTCGGACCCTATTTTCAGCCGCTGTTCGAGATCCATGCTGCCGGCAGGGTGAGATTCGCCGTCACCACCATCACAGTATGCGAAGTGCTGACAGGTCCGCTCAAATCGAACGACGAAGCAACCGCTCGGCGCTATCGCTCAGTGCTCGACTCCTGGCAGCTCGTCGACCTTGACGTTGACATTGCAGAAAGCGCCGCTCGGTTGCGAACATCGCTTCGGCTGAAGTTGGCCGATGCCGTTCAGGCAGCGAGTGCTCTGGCGATAAATGCGGCCGCTCTTGTCACCCATGATCGGGACTTCTCGCGCGTAAAATCGCTGCGCGTCATCTCATGATCGCGTTGTTCTACTCCGCCGCCTTGGGCATCGGCTCGAAGCGGGTGTCGAAGTCGCGGATGGATTTCTCGGCGGTGTCGGCGACCTGCTTCAGCTTGTCCTGGTTGACCACCTTCAGGCCGAACAGGTCCTTCACGTAGAACACGTCGACGGCGCGCTCGCCGTAGGTGGTGATGTGGGCCGAGGCGATCTGCAGGTTCATGCGCGTCAGCGCGCGCGTCACGACGTGCAGGAAGCCCGGCCGGTCGCGGCCGTTGACCTCGATCACGGTGAACGTGTCCGAGGCGTTGTTGTCGATCAGCACGCGCGGCTCGACGGTGAAGACGTGGTCGCGCTTGGGCCACGACGGGCGCTGGCTGTCGAGCTCGCGCTGGATGTCGAGGCGGTTGGAGAGCGCGATCTCGACGCGCGCGGCGAGCCGCGCCAGGCGCTGCGGGCCGTCGAACGGCTTGCCCTCGAGGTCCTGGATCCAGAACGTGTCGAGCGCCATGCCGTTGGCCAGGGTGAAGATCTTGGCGTCGACGATGTTGGCGCCGCTGATCGCCATGGCGCCGGCCAGTCGGGCGAACAGGCCGTGGGTGTCGAGCGTGTAGATCGTCACCTCGGTGACCGAGCGCTCGCCGTCGATGCGGTGCTCGATGGCCAAGGGCTGGCGCTCGCGCTCGGCGCGGCGGACCAGCTCGGCCTGGCGGGCCAGGGGATCGGGATCGAACGACAGCCAATAGGGGGCATAGCCGCGCGCGAAATGCTCTTCCTTCTCGGCCGCGGTCCAGCTGGCGAGGCGCTTGGAGACCTCGCCCTGGATCTGCTTGATGCGCTCGGCGCGACCACCGGACAGCGTGCCGCCCGACAGGACCTGTTCGGTGGCGTAGTAGAGCTGGCGCAGCAGCGCGGCCTTCCAGCCGTTCCACACATTGGGCCCGACGGCGCGGATGTCGCACACCGTCAGCACCAGCAGAAGCCGCAGGCGCTCGGGCGATTGCACCAGGGCGGCGAAGGTGTCGATGGTCTTGGGATCCATCAGGTCGCGCTGGAAGGCGGTCCCCGACATGGCGAGGTGGTAGCGCACCAGCCACGACACGGTCTCGGTCTCGGCGGCGCTCAGCGCCAGGCGCGGCCCGAGCTGCATCGCCACGTCGGCGCCCAGCACCGAATGATCTCCACCGCGCCCCTTGGCGATGTCGTGCAGCAGGACGGCGAGATAGAGCACCGGCCGCGACAGGATCTTGTGCACCACGTCGGCCGACAGCGGATGGTCTTCCTTCAGTGTGCCGTTCTCGATGCGCGAGAGGATGCCGATCGCCCGGATGGTGTGCTCGTCGACCGTGTAGGTGTGATACATGTCGTGCTGCGTCTGCGCCACGACACGGCCGAAATCGGGCACGAAGCGGCCGAACACGCCGGCCTCGTTGAGGCGCCGCAGCGTCGTCTCCGGATCGTGCCGCGACGTCATCATTTCCATGAACAGCCGATTGGCCTCAACGTCGGTACGCAGCCGATCGACCAGGCGGATGTTCTGGGTGATCAGGCGCAATGTCGCCGGATGGACGTCGAGGTCGTTCTCCTGCGCGACATGGAACAGGCGCAGGATCGCCACCGGATCCTTGGCGAAGGCGTCGGATGAGGCGACGGCAAGACGCTCGCCGTCCAGCCGGAAGCCCTCGAGCTCGCGCGGCCGCAGCGTCTGCCACAGGGCCGCGAGCTTGGGCTTGCGCCGGCGGCTGTCCTCGAGGGCGGCGACGAAGATGCGGGTGAGATCGCCCACTGTCTTGGCGTGCAGGTAGTAGTGCTTGGTGAAGCGCTCGACGCCGCGGCTGCCCGAGCGGTCCTGGTAGCCGAGACGCGCGGCGATCTCGCGCTGCAGCTCGAACGACAGGCGATCGTCGGCGCGGCCGGTGAGATAGTGGATGTGGCAGCGCACGGTGGTGAAGAAGCGCTCGGCACGCTCGAAGTGGCGCGCCTCTTCCTTGGTGAGCACGCCCTTGGCGACCAGCTCGCCCGGCTCGCTGACGCGATAGAGATACTCGGCGATCCAGAACAGCAAATGCAGGTCGCGCAGCCCGCCCTTGCCCTCCTTGACGTTGGGCTCCACGACGTAGCGCGAATCGCCCATGCGCTGATGGCGCTGATCGCGCTCGGCGAGCTTGGCCTCGACGAAGTCGCGGCCATCGCCGGTCAGGAACTTCTGGACGAAGCCCTTGATCAGCTCGTCGAACAGCTCGCGGTCGCCCCACACGTAACGCGCTTCCAAAAGCGCGGTGCGGATGGTCTGGTCGCGCTCGGCGTAGCGCAGGCTCTCGTCGACGGTGCGCGTGGCGTGGCCGACCTTCAGGCCGAGATCCCACAGCAGGTAGAGCATGAACTCGACGATCTGCTCGCCGCGCGGCGTCTGCTTGTAGGGCCGCAGGAACAACAGATCGATGTCCGACAAGGGCGCCAGCTCGCCGCGGCCGTAGCCGCCGGTCGCCACCACGCCCAGCCGCTCGGCCGCGCTGGGATTGGCGGCGGGATAGATGCGCTGGTCGGCGAAATCGAAGATCACGCGGATCAGCTGGTCCATCAGGAACGAGGTGGCGGCCAGCACCTGGTCGCCGTCGTTGCGCAGCGGCCCGGGCTCCTCGAAGCGGCGGCGGATCTCGGCCCGGCCGGTGGCCAGCGCCTCGCGCAACAGGGCGAGCACGGCCGGACGCGGCGGCTCGGCGCCGGTCGGCAGGTCCTCGACCAGCGCGGCCAAGGCGTCCTCCAGCGCGCGCCGGCGCACGATGGCCCGGCGGTCGGGGATCTGGTCGTAGGGTTTGGCCATTTGCGGGCGCGATACTACAGGCTGCGGGTCCTCTAAAATAGGGACCATGGCCCGTCCCTCAGGGCAATCGGGTGAGTTAGGGCGTGACATATGGTTCAAGTGCTGAATCTGTGAGTTCCCAATTGATTCGATTGGGAGATTGCGGGGATGGCTGCGGTCGACGAGGCGATACAAGAGAGCGTTGTTTTTCTGGATCATTTTGCTGATTTGCCGGACCCACGGCAGCTCAGCAAGGTGATCTATCCACTTGAGGAGATCCTGCTGCTGTCCTTGCTCGCGGTTGTGGCCGGGGCTGAGACCTTCACTGCAATCGCCCAATTCGGGAAAAAGAAGCTCGGCCTCCTGCGGCGCTTGCGACCCTTTGCGAATGGGACGCCCGATCATGACCGCCTTGGCGAGGTGTTCGCCGCCCTCGACCCCGAGCCGTTCCAGAAGTGTTTCGTCGCCTGGGTCGCAGTGCTGACCGGGGCGCCGGCCGACGTGATCGCCATCGACGGCAAGACCAGCCGGCGCTCCTATCAGAAGGGCGGCCTGAACCCCATTCATATGGTCTCGGCCTTCGCCGCCCGTCAGCGTCTGGTGCTCGGGCAGGTCAAGGTGGCGCAGAAATCCAACGAGATCGTCGCCATCCCCAAGCTTCTGGACATGCTGGCCATCGAGGGAGCCATCGTCACCATCGACGCCATGGGTTGCCAGCGTGAGATCGCCAGCAAGATCATCGACAAGAAGGCCGACTACGTGCTGGCCTTGAAGGGCAACCAGGGCACCCTTCATGAGGACGTCGAGCTCTTCGCCAACGAGCAAAAAGCCAAGAACTTCAAAAATACCACGATCAGCCAGGACAAGTCGGTCGATGGCGATCACGGTCGCATCGAGACCCGCCGCACCACTGTCTTCCATGATGTCGGATGGCTCCAGGAGCGCC
>WHTW01000022.1:51877-64001 GCA_009377525.1 Rhodospirillales bacterium | reverse complement strand
AGGGTCTCGCCGCAGCAGCGCCAGACCCAGCAGCAACTCGAAGCGACCGGCGATCTCTTCCCGAACGTGCCGCTCAAGGTCGAGAAGCTGCGCGCCATGAACATGGACGTCACGCTCGACGCCAGGCGGGTGCTCGCGCCCGCCTACCTGCCGGTGCAGGCATTGTCCTTCCGTGTCGTGGTGCAGGATGGCGTGGCGACGGCCAAGCCGTTGACTCTGACCCTGCTGGGCGACGGCCAGAGCGCGGGCGCCGGCAAGATCGCGGGCGAGCTCGTGGTCGACGCCAAGACCGACACGCCCAAGGTGCGCACCAGCCTGGCGCTGAGCGACATCGAGCTGCGCAATTTCTTCCGCCAGTCGCGCTACTTCGACGCGACCTACGGCAAGGTGCAGGGCCGCGTCGTGCTGGACAGGGCGGCTGGGAGAGGATCAGCGTCACCCCGGACCAGGTGTTCGGCATGATCGCCGGCTACGCCAACCAGCTGCGGGCCCAGGGTGCGCAGCGGATCGTGGTGGGCGGTACGAGCCTCGGGGCCAACATGGCGCTGGCCTATGCGGTGGCGCGCCGGAACGTGGCGGGAGTTGTAATGGCCGCCCCTAGGCACAATCCCCTCGGTTCCTACAACCGCAACCCGTCGATCAAGGAGGCCATCGAGCAGGGCTGTCAGCTGGCGAGGTCCGGCCAGGGCAACCAGTCCTTCTCCGGCCTTGACGACAATCAGGGAAACAGTGTCCGCGTATCGACCACGGCGGCAGTGTACTGCGCCTGGATGAGCCCGCGTGCCAGGCCAGCATGCCGGTGCAGGCCCGTCAGCTGCCGGCAAGCATCCCGCTGATGCTGATCATCGGCACCAGGGATCCGTCGTTCGGCTCCGCCGAGGCCAACATCTATCAACCGGCCGCCAAGAATCCGTATAGCAAGTACCTGGCCATTGACGGTGGTGAACATCGCAATACCGAGCACTCGGCGTCGCAGCGCATCATCGACTGGATCAAGGGGCTGCCGTGAATGCCAGCAGCGACCAAGCGACTGCTTCATCGAGATACCCCACTCGCGGTATAAGGGACCGGGGATGGAGCGAGGGCAGAAAGAGGACTGGTCGAGGTGGCAGGTCGGCAGACGGCGAGACGCAAGACAAAGGCGACCCCCCAGGGTGGTACCCCACGGGGCGGGCGGGTTCGCCAGCCGGTTGCCACCACGGGCTTCTGGCCGGGGCAACAGGGCTACGCGATCATCCCCTGGTGGAATCCCCTGCACTGGAACTGGCGGCGCGGCCTGGTGCGACTGTGGTTGCTCGCCTCGCTCGCGTGGGCCGGCTACTGGCTCTACAATCTCCAGCTTGCCTGCGCCTTCTGGTTTGCGCCGTGGTGCGAGGCGCCGGCCCATGTCGACTGGCCCAACGGCAGCATGGTGCTGGGCCTGGCGATGGTGCTGTTGAGCGGCCCCCTCCTCATGCTGGCCATGTGGTGGGTCATCCGCTGGGCGGCCCGGGGCCTCCTGGCGCGCCGCGCGCGCTAAGGGGGAGCGACCGGCTCGCCCAACGTGAAGGTGGTGCGTCCCGCGCTCTGTCCGCCGACGCAGGTGATCGGCCACCGCCTGCGGCGAGGCGCTGGTCAGGAAGCAGAGATCGTCGCTGCCGGCCTTCTCGTGATCGGCCGTGAACCATTCCTCCTTGCTGGCCGAGAGCGGCCGCAGGTTGATCTTCTGTTGGCCGAACTTCATCGAGGTGCGCCGGACCTTGCCGGGGCCGGGATCGAAATCCTCGCGCGTCATGCCGAGCACGCGCTGGTACCAGGCGGCGGCGACCTCGACGTCGCGCACGTTGATGACGAGATGGTCGAGGGCATCGACGGCCAGCGCCATGGCCGACTCCTCCTTCACTTCGTGCCCTTGGTCTGCGGCAGATAATCGTCGGACCCTTGTAGCCGATCTCCCGGCCGCCGTTGGGCTTGCCTTGAAGGAAAGTAGACTTGCATATGACGAAAGTTCCGGCCATGCTGCCGGCATGGACAAGGTCGCCCAGGCCACAAGGGATATCGGCAGTCGCCTGCGCTCGGCGCGCATCGGCGCCGGCGTCACGCTGGCCGCGGTGGCGCGCCAGGCCGGCCTGTCGGAGAGCTTTCTCTCCCGGCTCGAGCGCGGCCAGGCGGTGGCCTCGATCGCCAACCTGATCCAGCTTGCCGAGGCGCTGGGGCTCGGCCTGCACGAGCTGTTCCAGAGCGACAGCGCGCCGGCCAGGACGCGGGTCGCCGTTCATCGCGCCGACGGCGGCCTCAAAGGCGTCGCCGCCACCGGCTATCGCTTCCGCCATCTCGGCGGCGGCGCGCCGCTCGACCGGCTGGAAGTCTTCCATCTCGTCTTCCCGCGCGCCAAGGGCATGCCGGCCACGGTCTCCCATCCTGGCCAGGAACATTGCTACGTGCTGTCGGGCGAGGTGCTGTTCCATGTCGACGGCGAGCAGCACCGGCTGAAGCCGGGCGACGGCATCCTGATCGATTCGCAATTGCCGCATCGCGCCGAGAATGCCGGCCGCGGCCAGGCGCACGTGCTGATGACCGTGGCGCGCCCGGCCGAAGCCACTGACGTGCCCGACTGGTGGCATCTCGCAACCTCGACCGAGAAGGAGAAAGCCAAGCCATGAGCAAGCACATCCCCGACACGGCCGCTGCCAATGCCGCCCTCGAGACCAGGCGTGAGGCCTCGCGGCGCGATCATCTGCCCTACCAGGTGCGTCATCTCGACGAGGTCGAGTGGGAGACCATCCGCTGGCCGGGCGAGACCGGCAAGATGCTGTTCCATCCCACGCCCGAGCAGCCGACCGCGCCCAATGCGGGCATCCTGCGGCTCGAACCGGGCGCCCATCATCCTGAGCACTATCACGGCTTCGCCCAGGTCTGGCTCATCTTGAAGGGCGAGTTCACCATCGACGGCCGGATCTGCCCGCCGGGCACCATGCTCTACCACCCCGATCCGCATTTCGAGGGCGAGTTCCACACCGTGTCCGGCGGCGAGATCCTGATCGTGCAGTATCCTGGCCCGTCGACCGGCGAGCGGCCGATCTATGCCGGCCGCTTCAACATGCAGGAGCGCAAGCCGCTCGGCGAGGAGCGCGTTGACCTCTGAGGGCCGGTGACGTCAAAGTCGGCGCCGGAGATTCCAGGA
This sequence comes from Rhodospirillales bacterium, assembly GCA_009377525.1. GTDB lineage: Bacteria > Pseudomonadota > Alphaproteobacteria > Reyranellales > Reyranellaceae > Reyranella. The sequence continues at coordinate 60,838 of WHTW01000022.1, read as the reverse complement.
GTTGTCGAGTGCCTGTCACCTGGTCGATCAGCCACGAGGACCGGATCGTGCTGGCCTCCGCCGAAGGCGATACCTCGCTTGCAGATCTGGAGCAGTACATGTCGGCTGTGGCCGCTGCGGGCGGCATGCCTTACCGCAAGCTGTTCGATGCCAGCTATGTCGCGCCGGGCGCACTTCGCCTCGCCGAGCTCAGGGCCTCCGCCGGTAAGGTCGTGGCCCTGGCCGCTGGGGAAACGCTTGGCCGATCGCCATCGTCGTCGGATCGGAACTCGAGCAGGAGATGGCCGAAGCGTTCGGCAAAGTCGATGCCGGGCGCCCGCTGGCAATTTTCAGCAACGCCGTCAAAGCGCGCCAATGGTTGGACGGTCGACCTGAAGGCCGCTAGTTCCACGGCCCGGTGATTTTGACCCGTTGGCAGCCGGCTGGCTGAGAAGCCACAGGGCGGTGCATGCACTGCCGTCAGCGGCGCGAGAGGTTTCCGGCGTTTCCGACAGAGAGCCTGGTGGCCCTTTGAAATCGTACCCCCTATGGGTTGGGCCTCCTTCCGAGTTCGGACAGTTACGCAAGTTTCGCAACCGGAATCGCCGCATCGATGAGCCGAGGCCCCGACCTTTGGTCTCGGATCAACGATGCATAGAGCGGCAACGCGCGGAAGCAACGCAACGGCCGATATTATAACTTAAGTGTATTCGTGTCAAGAACTTCAGTGCGGAGCCATCCGTTTCGTTTTCGCGACTTTTGGGGCTCCGTGGAGGCCCAGGTCTGGCGGGCCGAGCGGGCGATCACGCCATTCCTTGGGTTGCCAGCAATGCTTTCAACGCCAACACGACGCCCCGACAGGCGACAGTCCGCGCAACGGCTTCATCACGATCCTCGTCCGGCCACGGGATCTGCAAACCCTTGCGTGACTCACACTCCAACCCGTCAAACCTCTGTGACGAGCTACTGGGTCCGTTTGAGCATTGCCGCTGCGGCTGCCAGCCGCTCGACCCGTGACCAATCCTCGGCAGCCACCGCTTGGCGCGGCGCCACCCACGAGCCGCCCACGCAGGCGACATTGGGCAGCGATAGGTAGGCCGGGGCGGTATCGGCGCCGATGCCGCCGGTCGGACAGAAGCGCAGGCCGGCCAGCGGCGCGCCGACAGCCTTCAGCCAGGCCAGCCCGCCCGCGGCATCGGCCGGGAAGAACTTCAGGATCCGGTATCCCTGCTCGGCCAGGACCATCGCCTCCGACACCGTTTGCACACCGGGCAGGAACGGCAGGCCAACGGCCCGGGTTGCTGTGGCAAGGCCCGGCGTGCAGCCCGGGCTGACGGCAAACTTGGCTCCCAGCCTCTGAATTTGCTCGACCTGGGCAGCTTCCAGGACCGTCCCGGCCCCCACCACGGCCTCGGGCACCTCCTTGGCGATGGCCTCCAGGGCCGCCATGGCTGTTGCCGCGCGGAGGGTGATTTCCAGCACCGGCAGGCCGCCCTTCACCAGGGCACGGGCCAGCGGCACGGCATCGGCCGTCCGTTCGATGGTCAGCACCGGAATGACCGGGGCCAGGGCCGTGATGGCTGAAATATCCACGTCAGACGCTCCAGCCGCCGTCGATCACGTTGATCGTGCCGGTGGTGAAGGCCGCTTCGTCGCTCGCCAGGTACACCGCCAGGGCGGCGATCTCGTCGGCCGAGCCGAAGCGGCCGGTCGGCTGGCGCTGCAGGAAGAACTTCCGGGCGTCCGGCCCGCCGCCCAGCGAGGCGATGCGCTCGTCGAGCGAGGGGGTCTGCACGGTGCCGGGACATATCGCGTTGCAGCGCACACCCTTGGCGACGTAGTCGACCGCCACCGACTTGGTGAGGCCGATCACGGCGGCCTTGGTGGTGCCGTAGATGCAGCGCAGCGCCGCCCCCTTCACCGACGAGGCGGCCGACGACATGTTGACGATCGAGCCGCCGCCCTTCTCCACCATGCCCGGCAGGAAGGCCTGGATGGTCCAGAACATGCTGCGGACGTTGAGATCGAAGGCGAAGGACCACTGATCGTCGGTGGCGTCGAGCACCGTGCCGTGATGGACGAAGCCCGCGCAGTTGAACAGCACGTCCACCGCACCGGTCTGCTTGGCCAGGGCGCCGATGGCGGCCTTGTCGAGCACGTCGAGCTGGTGCGTGCGGATGCCGGCGACGCCGTTCAGCGCCGACAGCTTGCCGGCGTCGACGTCGGTCGCCCAGACCGTCGCGCCCTCCCTGGCGAAGGTGCGGGCAGTCGCCGCACCGATCCCTTGCCCCGCCGCCGTGACGACGCAGGACTTACCCCGAAGCCGCATGTGCCTGTCTCCGAAATCGTACCAGTTGGGAGACGAATACCGGGAGCGCCAGCACAATGGCAACGGCCAGTGGCGCAGCACCGGTCGCCAACGCCGGCAGGGCTGCGACCGAGAGCCAGATGCGTTCCCATATCGCCATCGGCGCCAGCAGATAGGCCGACAATGCGCCGCCCAGGAAGGTGATGCTGACCAGGCAACCTGCGAAGGCCAGCAGGAATTCCGTCCAGGTGAAGCCTGGCACCATGATCAGGAGCGACGGCGAGAACACGAACACGAACGGCACCAGCGCCTTGGCGAGCGCCAGCCTGAAGGCCGTGTTGCCGGTCCGGAACGGATCGGCGCCGGCCATGCTCGCCGCCGCATAAGCCGCCACCGCCACCGGCGGTGTGACGTCGGCCAGCACGCCGTAATAGAAGACGAAGAAGTGCGCCACGATCGGCGCCACGCCCAGGAGGCCGAGCGCTGGCGCCGCGATGGTCACCATGATGATGTAGGTCGCCGTCGTCGGCACGCCGCAACCCATCAGGATGCAGACGATCGCCGTCATGACCAGCGTGAAGAACTTGATCAGCGTCAACTTGTCGAACGGCAGCCACGCCTCGACCAGCATCGTGGCATCGTTGGCCACGTTGACGATGATCGTGGCGAACTTCAGCGCCGTGCCGGTGAGCGTCACCACGCCGATGATGATGCCGATGGCCGCGGCCGCGGCGCCGACCGCGAGCGCGTACTTGGCGCCGATCGTGAAGGCATCGAGCAGCTCGCGCCAATGCAGCGCCGGCGCCGGGTTCAGCCGCCACAGGGCGACGCAGAGCAGACAGAAGAGTCCGAAGGTGATCTCGTTGAACCAGTCGCCGACGTCGCCCGGCAGCAGCTGGCGGCCGAAGCTCAGCAGCAGCGCCCAAGCCACCACCAGCACGATCTCGACGATCGGCAATCGCGGTTTCGTCGAGCGCATCAGGCCGACGATGATGCAGAGATAGATGCCCCAGAAAGCCGCGAGATAGGGCGTCGAGCCGTCGAAGATCTTCCAGATCAAGGCGGCGAGCGGAATCAGGGTCACCCAGTCCTGCCGCACCACTGCCCGCCAATCCGGCATTTCGTCCGGCCGCAGCCCGCGCAGGCCCACCCGCTTGGCCTCGAAGTGGACCTGGATGAAGACGCCGAAGAAATGCAGCATCGCCGGCACGATCGCGGCGATGATGATGGTCTGGTAGGGCGTCTCCAGGAACTCGACCATGAGGAAGGCCGCCGCTCCCATGACCGGCGGCGTGATCTGGCCGCCGGTGCTGGCCGTCGCCTCGACGCCTGCCGCGAAATGCGGCCGGTAGCCCAGCCGCTTCATCATCGGGATGGTGAGCGAGCCCACGGTCACGGCATTGGCCACCGACGAGCCCGAGATCATGCCGAACAGGGCGGAGCCGAAGATCGCGACCTTGGCCGGGCCGCCGGCGAAGCGGCCGGCCACCGCCATGGCCAGCGCCAGGAACAGGCGCCCAAGGCCGATGCGCATGGCGACGACGCCGAACAGCACGAAGTGGAAGACATAGGTCGCCACCACGCCGATCGGCACGCCATAGATGCCCTGGCTGGTGAGGTAGAGATGGTCGGCGAGCTGCGACCAGGTGGTGCCGGGATGGACCAGCATGCCCGGCATCCACGGCCCGGTGAAGGCGTAGACGACGAAGCCCAGGGTGATCAGCACCAGCGCCCAGCCCATGGTGCGCCGCGTCGCCTCGATCACGACCAGGGTCAGGACCGTGCCCATCACGACGTCGATCGTGTCGGGATTGCCGGTCTTGAAGGCGATGTCGTGGAAGATCCACGGCAGGTAGAGCGAAGAGACGACGGCGGCGGCGAACAGCGCCCAGTCGTAGATCGGCACGCCGCCCGGCCGCCACCAGGCGGGCCCTGCCGCCGGCTGGGCTTTACGGTTGGCGGCGAAGACCAGGAAGATCAGGCCCAGCACCAGGGCCATGTGGATGCCGCGATGCGTCTGCTCGCGCAGCAGGCCGAAGCCCGCCGTGTAGAAATGGAAGAACGACAGCGACAGCAGCAGGCCGCCGACGATCCAGGTGCCGCTGAGCCCGAGCGGGCGAAAGCGCATCTCGGCGTCGAACTCGCGCTCGAGCTCCGCCGCCTTGGCGGGATCGACTTGTAGACTCAAACCTTCTCTTGCCCCTCAGCAGCAGCAACGCCTCACCCTGAGGAGCGCCCGAAGGGCGCGTCTCGAATGCGCGCGGTAAACCGCGCGTGGGTGGGAACCAGTCATGATGTTGCCCACCCTTCGAGACGCACCGCTGCGCGGTGCTCCTCAGGGTGAGGTTTCTTTGATCGTTCCCCCGGCCCCTACTTGATGAGGCCCTTTTCCTTGTAAAACTTCTCCGCGCCCGCATGCAGCGGGATGCCGAGGCCGACGATCGCCGTCTCGAGCTTGATCGCCTTGCCCTTGGCGTGACCGGAATCGAGCAGCTTGCGCGTGCTCGGGTTCCACAGCGCCGCGGTGATGTTGTAGATGAGCTGATCGGGCTGCTTGCTCGAGGTCGCCCAGATGGCGTTGACACTCACCGTCTTCACGCCGGTGACGTTCTTGTAGGCGCCGTCGGGGATCTCGTCGGCGGCGAAGAAGCTGTACTGCTTGATCAGGTTCTCGGCCTCCGGCCCGTCGATCGGCACGAGGTCGATGCCGGTGGTCGCCGCCAGCTCGGCGATGGCGCCCTGCGGCCAGCCCGAGACGCTGAAGAAGGCGTCGAGCGCGCCGTCCTTCAGCTTGTCGGCCGACTGCTGCGGCTTGAGATACTCGGCCTTCACGTCCTTCTCGGTCATGCCGTAGGCCGCGAGGATCAGGCGCGCATCGACCAGCGTGCCCGAGCCCGGCTCGTCGAGCGACATGCGCTTACCCTTGAGGTCCTTGATCGACTTCACGCCGGCGCCCTTGCGCACGACGAGGTGGAAGCTCTCGGGATAGAGGTTGGCGATGGCGCGCAGCGTGTCGATCTTGGGCCGGCCCTCGTAGATGCCGCTGCCATTGAACGCCCAGTAGGCCACGTCGGACTGAGTGAAGCCCGACTGCATGGAGCCGCTCGAGATGGCGTTGACGTTGGCGACCGAGCCGTTGGAGGCCACCGCCGTCGCCACGACGCCCGGCACGCCGCACGAGCCGCCGTCGGCGCAGGTCCGCGAGCCCGGCGGGTTGGAGATGGCGTTGGCGATCAGGCCGCCGATCGGGAAATAGGTGCCGGCCGTCCCGCCCGTGCCGATGCGAAAGAACGTTATGTCCTGCGCAAACGCCTGAGAACCCGCCAACGCCGTGCCCAGACCGCCGAGCAACGCGCTCCTGCGATTGATCTTCATCCTCGCCTCCCTGAAAGCACGGCGATTAAACCGCGTCCTATCGCATGCTGCAATGAAGACCCGTCAATTGACGCCAACAGCTTTGCTCATGGTCGGCCCTATTTCGGCATGGATCACCAGATCGGCATCGTCGTCCTGGTCGGTGGCGTCGCGATTGACGATCACCAGCCTCGCACCCTTGCGCTTGGCAATGCGCGGGAAGCCGGCGGCCGGGTAGACGACCAGCGAGCTGCCGAGCACGATGAAGAGGTCGCAGTTCATGGTCTCGTCCTGGGCGCGGGCCATCTGGATCTCGGGCATGGCCTGGCCGAAGGAGATCGTCGCGGTCTTCACGATGCCGTCGCACTTCTCGCAGAGCGGCAGCTTGCCGGCGCCGAGGAAGGCCTTCCTGATCGGATCGAGCGCGTGGCGATGGCCGCAATCGAGGCAGCTTGCATAGGTCGAGTTGCCGTGCAGCTCGATGATCCTGGAATCGGGCACGCCCGAGCGCTGGTGCAGGCCGTCGACGTTCTGGGTGATGATGGCGCTCATGCGCCCCTGCTTGACCAGCTTGGCCAGCGCGCGATGGCCGGCATTGGGCTCGGCCCTGAACATGGTCTCGTCGGTGGCGAACTTGCGCCGCCAGGATTCGCGGCGCATCTCCTCCGACGCCATGAAGTCGTCGAAGTAGATCGGCTTGTAGCGGGTCCAGATGCCGCCCGGCGAGCGGAAGTCGGGAATGCCGGATTCGGTGGAGACGCCCGCACCGGTGAAGGCGACGATGCGCTTGGCCGAGCCGATCGCTTCTTGCAGGCGTTCGATGTGGTCCATGTCCCCTCCTCGTACTCGTCAAGGTGCCGGCATGCCGGGATTGTGCGCCGCGCAGCCGACCAGGGTCCTGCCCTCGCTCCTGATCTGGACGGAATAGGCGAACAGCGAGCCTGACTGGGAATCGATGCAACGCCGCTCGTCGATCAGGATTGCATGCTCAGGCCCGTCCGCCGACGTGTACATGATCGTGCCGTCCTGCCTCTGGTGGGGGCCGCCATGGGGTAGCCGCTGCGCCGGCGAACCGCCCAGCAGGCCAATGAACAGGTCGCGCGCCGTCACTTCGAGCCGCCAGGAAGGATCGTTGCCCATGCCGATCCATTCGCGGTGGTCGAAACGTTCGCGGCAGCCGGCCGTCTCGACCGCCGCCCGGCGCAATTCCAACGCGGCGATGCCCGCCCCCAGCCCGACCTGGCGGCTGCCGTACAGCTCGACGAACATCGGCCGGCCCTCCTTGCCCGTCGTCAACTCGCGCAGCGCGCCGGTGAGTTCCTGCTGCGGCGTGCGGTCCTCCAGGGTGAGCGGCGCGCCATCGCACGGCAGGAGCTGCAGGCGGCTGCCTACGTCGCGCACCAACCCGCGCAGCCGGACAGCGCTTGCCGGCAAGGGCTGGCGTGCCGGTCCGGGCGCACTCAAGGGCGCCTGGCCGAGCGGCAGGGTCGGTGTATCGGTCGTCGGCACTGGCGCGGGCGAGCCGCCGCGAGTGACAGGCGTCGGAGCCCCGCGTGTCGCCAAGGCCGGCAGGGCGTAGAAGAAGAGCGGCCGGCGCTGAGCGTCGAGCAGGCAGACGAAATGCGTCTCGATGGGTGGGCCGTTGCGAAAGGTGAGCTTGCCGCGGAGCGTCAGCGCCGCGTTGATGGCCTGCGACCCCGCCTTGGCCTCGACCCGCTCGAGCGCCGGCGGCGGGAACTCGAGGGCCGTGATGCGATCGATCGACGGGCTTAGCTTGCGGTACTGGGCCTCGCCGAACGCCGCACATTGCTGGGCGAGCTGCGTCTGGCCCGCCGCAGGCAGGGCGATCAGGAGAAGAAGAAATGCAAGTACGCGCACCATGGCCGCAGGGTGCGGCAAATCACGGTTTCTCGCAAACGCCTCGTACGATCGGCGCTACGACAGCCAGCGCTTGCGGCGCTTGTAATGCTTGGTGTCGCGGTAGGACTTGCGCGCGCCGCCTTCGTTCAGGCCGAGGTAAAATTCCTTGATGTCGGAATTGTCGCGCAGCCTGGCCGCCGGCCCTTCCAGCACGATGCGGCCGTTCTCCATGACATAGCCGTGGTCGGCCACGGCGAGCGCCATGGTGGCGTTCTGCTCGACCAGCAGGACCGAGAGCTTCTCCTGCTTCACCAGGCGGCTGACGATGCCGAAGATCTCCTCGACCAGCATGGGTGCGAGGCCGAGCGACGGCTCGTCGAGCAGCACCACCTTGGGCTGGCTCATCAGGCCGCGGCCGATCGCCAGCATCTGCTGCTCGCCGCCCGACAGGTAGCCCGACACCTGATGACGCCGCTCCTTGAGCCGCGGGAAATAGGAATAGACGAGGTCGATGCCCTGCTTCACCGCGCCGGCCGTCTGGACATGGCCGCCGGCAATCAGGTTCTCCTCGGTGGTCAGGTTCTCGAACACGCGCCGGCCCTCGAATACCTGGACCAGGCCAAGACGCGTCACGTCGTGTGCCCGCATGCCGTCGATGCGACGGTCGCGCAACTGCACGGTGCCCTTGGTGACCTCGCCGCGCTCGGAGCGCAGCACGCCGGAAATCGCCTTGAGCGTCGTTGTCTTGCCGGCACCATTGGCGCCCAGCAGGGTCGTGATCTGCCCGTCGCCGACGTCGATCGACACGCCTTTCAGCACGAGGATGACGCGGTCGTAGACGACTTCGATGTTGTTGATCGCCAGCATCGGGCATTCCCGCTTTGGAAAGTCGGGCGGCGATCGCTCGCCGCCCTTCCCTTCAATTATTCAGGACTTCTTGGCGTTGGCGGCATCGTCCGCCAGCTGCTTCAGGATCACCGGGCGATAGCCCTGGAACCAGTCCTTGGTCTTGACGAGCTTGCCGCCCTTGACCGTCCAGATCTGGACCCAACCGCCACCCTCATGGTCGGCCGGCGTGATCTCCATCGGCGGAACGAAGCCGCCCAAGGTGAAGCCCTTGATCGCTTCCATGCCGTTCTTGACCTGCTCGGAGGTCGGGGTTTTCCCGCCATTGGCCTTGATGGCGTTGCGCAAGGCCTCGACGTGCAGTGCCGCGATGAGCACACCGCGATTGTAGAGGACGGTCGAGTCCATTTCCTTCGGTGGGGCCTTGCCCTGTGCCTTGTACATCTCCTGGATGTTCTTGATCACCGGGTAGTCCTTGCCGACGCCGGCGAACTGGATGGTGTTGTAGCCTTCGGCCACGCCCATGCCGCCGGCTGCGATGATATCAGCTTCGGAACTGGCCCAAACCAAGCCGACCACCTTGCTGAGCGGGAAGCCCTTGCCCTTGAGATCCT
>WHTW01000022.1:0-51867 GCA_009377525.1 Rhodospirillales bacterium | reverse complement strand
GACCTGCGCGCCCATTTCAAGACCGGGCGCCGGCACGGCAAAGGTGCGCATTTCGAAGCCCTCGGCCTTGGCAAGATTCTCGAGAATTGGCAAAGGCTCCTTGCCCGCCGGATTGTCGTAGAAGATGTAGGCGATCTTCTTGCCCTTGAGGCTGCCGCCCAGCTTCTCCTTGGCGAACTGCACGGCTGCACCAGCCTGCGACCAGTAGCTGGCCGCGATCGGGAAGGTGTAGGGATAGCGCTTGCCGTCGGCCGCCGAGGCCGTACCGAAGCCCGGCGACGTGCCGAGCATCTTGTCCTCTTCGAGCTTCTTGTTCAGCGCCGCCGTTTGCGGCGTGCCGTAGAGGCTCTCGAGCACGGCACCTTCTTTCTTGAAGCGTTCGTGCGCCTCAATGGCCGGCGGCACCTTGTACTCGTGGTCGATTTCGAGAACCTTGATCTTGTGGCCCTCGACGCCGCCCTTGCTGTTCACCAGGGCGATGTAGTCCTGGTAGCCGGGGCACAGCACCGTGCCCACGTTCGCCGTCGGTCCCGTGCGGTCGCATTGCAGACCGAATACGACTTCTTTCTGGGCGAAGGCCTGGCCTGCGCCCAACGTCAAGGTTGCGGTCGTTGCCGCCACTCCCAGCCAACTTCTTACGAACCTCGTCATGGGTTCCTCCCTTTCGCAGAAATACCCCGCTCCTCTAGTAAGAGAAGGGCCAAACCCGGAAATAGCTCCGGATATTCCTCCACAATCGATTGAGCCCCTCAGGCTCGACGATCAAGAAGAAGATGATCAGGCCCCCAAAGACACCAAGGCGCAGACCGGAGATGACATTGGCCATCTGCGCCGTGGTGAAGAAGAGAGATCCGACATCCTCCATGAAGATACGGATGACGATGGGCAACAATGTGACGAAAATCGCACCCAAGATCGTTCCCAGCACCGAGCCGAGCCCGCCAATGATGATCATGGCGAGGTAGTCGATCGACACGATAATCTGGAACTGCTCGTAGTTGGCGATCCCGAAGTAGTAGGTATAGAGCACGCCGCAGACCCCGGCGAAGAACGACGAGATGGCAAAGGCGAGCAGCTTGTAGCGGTAGATGTTGATGCCGATGATCTCGGCGGCGATGTCCTGGTCGCGCACCGCCACGAAAGCGCGCCCGATTCGGCTGCGCACCAGGTTGAGCGTCGCCACGATGGCGAGCACGGCGAAGAACAGCAGGAAGAAATAGAGGCGGCCCTGGGTGTCGAACTCGAACCCGAACAGGCTTGGACGATCGACCTCGATCGAGGCCTGGGCCCCACCCGAGATCGCCGGCACGTGATTGATGGTCCATTCGATGATGAGCTGGCCGGCGAGCGTGGCGATCGCGAGATAGAGCCCTTTGATGCGCAGGCTGGGCATCCCGACGATCACGCCGATCAGCGCCGCCATCAACCCGCCGGCCGGCAGGGTGAGCCAAAACGGCAGGTCAAGCTTCACCGCCAGGTTGGCGGCGGTGTAGGCGCCGACCGACATGAAGGCGCCGTGACCGATCGAGATCTGGCCCGTGTAGCCCACCAGGATGTTGAGCCCCAGCGCGCCGACGATGGCGATGAAGATCAAGTTCAGGATCGACAGGTAATATTCGTGCACGATCATCGGCACGACCAGAACGAAGATCACCGCCAGCGCGATCATCGTCCACTTCGCGATCGGCAGCGGATAGAGCGCCATGTCGGCGCTGTAGGTCGTCTTGAAGACTCCGGATTCGCGATGGAACATGATCTACACGCGCTCGATGCAGGGGGCGCGCCACTCCAGTGGCGCGTCATAGTCTTCCGGACCGCGCGCATCCTGCGCGCTCATGATCATGAGCGCGCAGGATGCGCGCGGTCCGGAAGAGCTTGAAGAGCGGTCAAGGAGCAACATGGCTCACACCCGCTCGATCTGGCGGCGGCCGAAGATGCCGTAGGGTCTGATCATCAGCACCAGTATCATCAGCACATAGGGCGCAAAATCCTTGGTGCCGCCGCCGACATAAGGGTCCAGATAGCCGGCCGCCAGGCTCTCGACGATGCCGATGATCAGCCCGCCGATCAGCGCGCCGCCGATCGAATCGAGGCCGCCCAGGATCACCACCGGGAAGACTTTCAGGCCGACAAGCGCGAGCTGCACGTCGACACCCAGCATCGCGCCCCACACCACGCCGCCCAGGGCCGAGACGATTCCCGCCATCGCCCAGGCGATCGCGAAGTAGCGTTCGACATTGATGCCCATCGCCTGCGCCACTTGCTGATTGTCGGCCACAGCGCGCATGGCCACGCCCATGCGGCTCTTCTTGAAGAACCAGTTGAAGACCAGGAAGAACAGCAGCGCCACCACGGCGCCCAGCACCTGGATCGGCGGCAGCGTCGCCGGGCCGATGGAGATCGGCTCGTCGCCGATCGGCAGCGGCAGGGCACGCGTCTCGATGCCCAGCACCAGCGGGCCCCAGCCGCGCAGCACGGCGGCGATGCCAATGGTCGCCATGATGACGGCCACCACGGGCCGGCCGAGCAACGGCCGAAGCACGACCTTCTCCAAGCCGAAGCCGAAGCCGATCATGACCAGCAGGACGACGACGATGCCGGCAACCAGCGGGGCCTGCGCACCGAGTACGGTCACCACGACCATGCCGGCCAGCATCACGAACTCGCCCTGCGCGAAGTTGATGGCGTCGGTCGCCTTGTAGACCAGCACGAAACCCAGCGCGATCAGCGAGTACATCAGGCCGATCGAGGCGCCGCTCAGTACGAGGGCGAAGGCGAATTCGAGATCTTCGCTCATCGTCCGACTCCTTCATGCTCTTCCGGACCGCGCGCATCTTGCGCGCTCATGATCATGAGCGAGCCGGAGGCTCGTGGTCCGGAAGACCATGAGCGATATTGCTGGATCATCTAAGCCGCCTTCCGTGCCGGTTCGGCGGCCGCGTTGCCGTGGATGGCGATGGTCGAGTTCAGTGTCGACTTGCGGCCGTCCTCGAAGGTGATCTCCATGGTGACGTCGGCGGACGACGCGCCGCCGTAGAAGGCTTCGATGACGCTGGCGTACTTCTCGGCGACGAAGCGGCGGCGCACCTTGCGGGTGCGCGTCATCTCGGCGTCGTCGGCGTCGAGCTCCTTGTTCAGCAGCAGGTAGCGCTTGACCTGCTGCACGTCAGGCAAGGTGGCGTTGGCCTTGGCAATCGCCTCGCCGATCATGGCGGCGACCTCGGGCTTGCTGCTGAGATCCATGAAGCTCGTGTGGGCAAGCCCCTGCTTCTCCGCCCATGTGCCGACAGTCTGCATGTCGATGGCGATCATGGCCACCACGAACGGCCGCTGGTCGCCGAACGCCACGGCCTCGCGGATGAACGGGCTGAACTTCAGCTTGTTCTCGATGAACTGCGGCGCGAAGGCCGAGCCGTCGGAAAGCTTCCCGACGTCCTTGGCGCGGTCGATGATGACCAGGTGGCCCTGCTTGTCGAAGAAGCCGGCATCGCCGGTCTTCAGCCAGCCGTCCGACGTGACGGTGTCGCGCGTCACCTCGTCCTGCTTGAAGTAACCCTTGAAGACGTTGGAGCCCTTCAGCAGCACTTCGCCACGATCGTCGATCTTGACCTCGATACGCGGGATCGGCCGTCCCACGGTGTTGGGATTGGCTTCGGCGTCGGCCTGGCAGGCGATCAATGCCGACGCCTCGGTGGCGCCGTAGACCTGCTTGAGGTTGATGCCGAAGGAACGGAAGAAGCGATAGGTGTCGGGCCCCAGCGGCGCGCCGCCGGTGTAGCACCAGCGCGCCTTGCGAAGGCCGAGCTGGTCGCGGACGGGCCCGTAGACGAAGATCTCGCCCAGCACCAGGCCGACCCGGTCGCCGAGCGACAATGGCTTGCCGTCGCTGCGCTTCAGCTCGCAGCGCTCGGCCAGTCCGCGGAAATGCTCGAACACGCGGCGCTTCATGGGTGAAGCGTCGCTGCCCTTGATCTGCATCAGGGTCAGCATGTTTTCCCAGATGCGCGGTGGCGCCAGCATGGCGTCGGGGCCGAGTTCACGCAGGTCGCGCTGCACGGTTTCGGGGCTCTCCGGACAGTTCACCGTCAGTCGGGCCGCCAGCGCCATGCCGAGCGTGAAGGCGGCGTCGCCCACCCAGGCCATGGGCAGATAGGACAGCCAGTTGTCGCCGATCTTGACCTCGTTCACCTCGATGAACGCCTCGGCGGTGGCGATCATGTTGCGATGGCTGAGCATCGCGCCCTTGGGGGTGCCGGTCGTGCCCGAGGTGTAGGCGATCATCGCCGTGTCGTCGTCGCCGCCCTTGGCGAGTTCGGCGTCGTAGAAGCCGGGGTTGGCTTCGCCGTACTTGCGTCCTTCCACGAGGACGCTGACGTAGGAGCGCAGGATGGGGTCGTCATAGAACGACAGGCCGCGCGGATCGTCATAGATGATCCAGCGCAGCTTCGGCAGCTTGTCCTTGAGCGACAACGCCTTGTCGACCTGCTCCTGGTCCTCGGCGACGATGATCGAGGTCTCGGCATGGTTCAGCACATAGACCAGCTCCGAGGCGATCGAATCCTGGTAGACCGGAACCGAGACACCGCCCAGGACCTGCGCCGCGAGCTGAGCGATGTAGAGCTGAGGCCGGTTGTCGCCAACGACGGAGAGCTTGTCGCCGCGCTTGAAGCCGATTGCGGCCAGCCCGAGGGCGAGGTCGCGCATCTGGTCGCGATAGCCGGTCCAGGTCAGCGTCTGCCAGACGCCGCGGGTCTTCTCGCGGATGCCCGGCCCCTTGGGATCCTGCTCGGCGTTGCGTTGCAGCAGCTTGGGCAGCGTCGATGTCGCGGCCTGATCGACCAGACTCATGCGCGTTCACTCCTGCTGGTGCCGAGGTAGGCCTGGATGACGGCGGGATCGCGCTGGACCTCCTCCGGCGTGCCGGCGGCGATGCGCCGGCCGCGGTCGAGCACGACGACATGGTCGGAGATGTCCATGACCACGCCCATATCGTGCTCGATCAGCACGACGGTGACACCCCGCTCCTGGTTCACGTCCAGGATGTAGCGCGCCATGTCTTCCTTCTCGTCCTGGTTCATGCCGCCCATCGGCTCGTCGAGCAGCAGCACTCGGGGGTCGAGTGCCAGCGCCCGGCCGAGCTCGACGCGCTTGCGCAGGCCGTAGGCCAGCGCCGCCGTCGGCTGCTTGCGCAGGTCCTGAAGCTTCAGGAAGTCGATGATCTCCTCGCAGGCCTCGCGATGGGCAATGTCTTCCTTCTGGGCCATGCCCCAATAGATGACCGATGCGATCACGCCGGACTTCATGCGCACGTGGCGGCCGAGCATCAGGTTGTCGAGCACGGTGAGGCCGCTGAACAAAGCGATGTTCTGGAAGGTGCGGGCGATGCCAAGTGCTGCGATATCGCTCGGCTTCTTCTGGGTGATGTCCTGGCCCTCGAGCACGACACGGCCGGTGTCAGGCTTGTAGAAGCCCGATATCATGTTCAGGAGGGAGGTCTTGCCTGCGCCGTTGGGACCGATGATGGAAACGATCGCGCCGCGCGGCACTTCAAGCGACACATCCTGCACGGCGACAACGCCGCCGAAACGTTTGGATACGCCCTCGACCACAAGCTGATAGTCGCCCTCTTGCGCAGCCATGCGCCGGGCAGACGACCCCACCATGAACCCTCCCTAAGCTCAGCCTCACCTTTGCTTATAATTGGCAACATCATGCAGGCTCCGGTGGGCGAACGCAACGTTGTCATCCCGAGCGCAGCGAGAGACCTTTCCGGGCCCTGAAGGCCCCCCACTTCAGGTGACAGTCGCGACTCGCCGTCCAACAATAGTCGGTACTAGACTTCGAGGTCGCCGCCGCCCGGGAGTTGCTCATGTCGCGTCACATCGTCTGTCTCACCTTCGACCACGATCATCTGTCCGGCTTCATTGCCCGCGAGCTGACGACGCCCACCGCCATATCGCGTGGCGAATACGACGTGGTGGTCATCCCGCGCCTGGTCTCGCTGCTGGCCCACTACGGCATCAAGGCGACCTTCTTCTCGCCCGGCCACACGATCGACAGCACGCCGCAGGCCGTCACGCCCTATGTCGAGGCAGGACACGAGCTCGCCCATCACGGCTGGACGCATCGCCTGCCCGCCTCGCTGTCGCGCGAGGAGGAAGAGGAGGAGATCGTCCGCGGCAATGAATCGATCAAACGCATCAGCGGCCGGATGGCGCGCGGCTACCGCTCGCCGGCCTGGGACCTCTCCCCGCATTCGATCGAGCTGCTGCTCAAGCACGGCATCCAGTACGACAGCTCGCTGATGGGGCACGATTACGACTGCTACTTCGCCCGTCAGGGCGACGTCGCCGAGCTCAAGGCGCCGTTCGTGCGCGGCCGCGAGACGACGCTGGTCGAGATGCCGATCAGCTGGTCGCTCGACGACTACCCGCACTTCGAATACATGCGCAATCCCAATGGCTCGATCCAGGCCGGCCTGATGAACGCGACCAACGTGCTGGAGAACTTCGTCGACGACTTCACCTACATGACGCGCGTGCAGCCCGACTTCGGCATCCTCACCTACACCTTCCATCCGCACGTCATCGGCCGCGGCCATCGCATGATGATGCTGGAGCGCCTGATCCAGAAGCTGATGGAAGGCGGCGCGGTGTTCATGACCATGGAAGCGGCTATGCACGAATGGCTGGCGCGGCGGCACAAGGCGGGCAAGATCGCCGCCGAATGAGCTCACTTCCATGAGCACATGGACCGAGTCTACATATTTTCCGACAGTCACTGTTGGCGACGCGAAGATCCGCTTTGTCGCGGTGGGGCGAACAGCAGACGAGGGGGATCACGACATTTACGTGACCCAGTTGCCCGATCGGCCGTTACTCTATGGCGAGTGGCGAGCTAGGTACGCCCGCAACGGGAACGACTTCGACATCGAAGTTCTCGATTTCGGGCTCATCGAGCCTCGTGATTTCGGCATTCCATCACCGCTGCGTCGGCTGAGACTCGATCGACGCGAGCGTACTTCGGTCCAGGAATTGGTCGTGGTCCTGTTCGCGAACGAGGAAGCAAGGAATCGCGAATGGCCGTTCAGCGGCAGCAAGGCCAGGTTCCTGGGACAGGTATTCTTCGCCTCCAATTGGATACTGGTCTAGGTCGCCGAAGGCGGCAGAGTGAGTCTTCAGGTCGACAGACCGTAGAACCGTACGGCGGTGCCGCCGAACACGGCGTCATGGGTGTCTGTGGGCAGGAGCGTCGCCGCCGCATCGCGCCAGCGCCGGTAGTTGCTCGCCAGCGTCACGACCGGCCAATCGCTGCCCCACATCAGGCGATCCGGCCCGAACGTGGCGAGCAGGTGATCGACGTAGGGACGCAGATCGTCGATCCGCCAGTCCGCCCGCGCTTCGGTGACGAGGCCCGACACCTTGCAGCACCAAGGCGTCTCGCGGGCCAGGCGCGCCATGTGGTCCGCCCACGGTCTAAGATTGCCGTTGGCGATGTCCGGCTTGGCGGCGTGATCGATCACAACCGGCAGATCGGGATGACGCCGGGCAAGTTCGCCGATTACAGGAAGATGGCGCGGCTTGAGCAGCGCATCGAAGCGCAGGCCATGGCGCGCCATGGCTGCGAGTGCCGGCTGCACGGCGGGAAGCAGGATCCAGGCGGTGTCGTCGATGTCCTGCAGCATCGGGCGAAGGCCCTTCAGCAGTGGATCGGCGGCAAGCTCGGCGATGCGCGCCGGCGCGCCGGGCGAAGCGAGGCCCGTCCAGCCGACCACGCCGCGGACCAGCCCTGCCGAGCTGCGGGCGACGTCCAGCATGAAGGCCGTTTCGGCCTCGGTATCCGCCGCCTGCACCAGCACGGTCGTGGTGATGTCGCCCAGCAGGGGACGCAGGTCGTCCAGTCCATAGTCGCGGGCGATCGACAGGTCAGGCGACAGCCACCGGTAATCGCCGCGCGCGATGGTCCAGACGTGATGGTGAGCGTCGACGCGGATCATCTTTCCGGCGCCTATTTTTCCGGTGTAGGGGCGTTCTCCGGCAGCAGGCCGGCACGGCGCAGCTCGGCCCAAAGAGCGCCAGGAATCTTGGCCTGCATGAGGGCGGCGTTCTGCTGCACTTCGGCGGCAGTGCGCGGCCCGGGTATCACGGCGGCCACGACCGGATGCGCCGTGCAGAACTGCAGCGCCGCGGCCCTGATGTCGGTGCCGTGGCGTTCGCAAATGGCGCGGATGGTGTCGGCGCGCGCCACCATCTCAGGCTTTGCGGGCACGTAGTTGAAGGTGGTGCCGCCGGCGAGCAAGCCGGAATTGTAAGGCCCGCCCAGCACGACCTTCACGCTTTTGGCCGCGCAGGCCGGAAACAGCCTTTCGAGCGCGGTTTGGTCGAGCAGCGTATAGCGTCCGGCGATCAGGAAGACGTCCGGCCGCTCGGTCTCGAGACAGGCGAGCGCGGGCTCGACCAGATTGAGTCCCATGCCCCAGGCCCGGATCTCGCCGCGATCGCGCATCGCGCTGAGAACCTTCGCCGCGCCGGCCATGGCCTCGGCGAACCGATCCTTGAAGGCGGCGCCATGCCAATCCTCGGCACAGTCGTGAATGTAGACGATGTCGAAGCGATTGAGTCCCAGGCGCTGGTGGCTGTCCTCCAGGGACCGGATCGTGCCGGCGGCGGTGTAGTCAAAGGTCCGGCGGAAGGGCAATGCGCGCGCAAAGCCTTGGCTCATCTCCCGCGTGTCCGGTGCGGCGTGGAGCAGTCGGCCGACCTTGGTGGAGAGCGTATAGGCGTCGCGCGGCCGGCCGCGCAGTGCATTGCCCAACCGGTGTTCGGCTAACCCCGCGCCGTAGTGAGGCGCCGTATCGTAGTGGCGAATGCCGACGTCCCAGGCTGCGGTCAGGCAGGCGACGGCATCCTCTTCAGGCACGACCGTGCCCAGGTTGCCCAGGGGTGCGCTGCCGGCGCCGAGGGGCCCCGGAGGAGTGTAGTCGGTCATGTCTGTTCCTCCGGCGCAACGACGCCCTTGGTGAGCAGGATGTTGCCGTAGAAGCGGCGCTCGCCAGTCTGCACGATGGCGTAAGCGGTCTCGGCAGCCGCGTAGAAGGCATTGCGCTCAAGGTTCACGGCCGCATTGGCGCCGTGCTTGGCCAGCGCCGCATTCATTTCGGCGACCACCGGCGGCAGCGCACCCAGCTCGCCCACGACCTGCATCACGGCGCAAGGGTCGGCGATGAACGTGTCGATCGGAAATACCGACAGCACGGCCTGCAGGACGCGCGGCGTCGAGAGACCGGGCAAGTGGATCAACCGGCGCCCGCGGGTGGCGGGATAATTGGCATCGACCAGCACGATGCGGTCGCCATGGCCCATCGCGGCCAGGGCGTGCAGCAGGTCGGAGCCCAGCACGGGGTCGAGGCCAAGCAGCATGTTTCCTCCGGCTTTGGGGCGAACGTAACCTGAGCCTCAACTGGCGTCGATCTTGGCCCTGCTCACCGGAACCGCCCGGCAGATCGTGACCATCTTGCCGATGGCGTGCTCGACGAAGGTCGAGACCGCCCTCTCGATGTCCTCCGCCAACGCCGTTGGCTCGGCCGAGATCGCGCGGGCCAGCACGCGCGCCCGTTGATGGGCCAGCCGCCGATTGGCGAGGATGGCGCGGTCGAGCGAGCCATCTGCCTGCAGCGGCGTCAGAACCGCCTCCAGGCGCGTCAGGAAATCCGGCGCATGGGCGAGATGGCGGTACATGCTGGCGAGGATCAAGGGCTGCGGCCGATCGCCGAAGCGGTTGAGCCGCAGGACACGCTGCCAGATCTCCGGTGCGACGTCAGCCTCGGAGGCAAGCGGCGGCAGGTCGACATCGGGCGCCGGCAGGCGAGGCCCCTGCTCCGGCGTTCCTTCCGGCGCCATGTCGCCGCGCAGCCAGGCGACCAAGGCGCCGAGGGTGAAGAGATTGACGGTATTGGAGTGGTCGTAGCTCGCCAGCACCGCATCGACGCTGGCGGGCTCGGGGTCGGTCAGCGAGCCGAGCGGCGGCACGATCATCTCGCGGCGAAAGGCAACGACGGCACGATCGGCAATGCCCTGCAGATACAGCGGCTTCACCGCCTGCCAGGCCCACGGCAAGGCACCATCGAGCGTGGCGAGATGACGCCATACCAGGTTGACCACGCGGACGCCGACAGTGGCACGGATGTCGGCGAAGAGAGCTGCCGTTTCTCCGGTCGCCGCAGACTCCGCGATTGCCGGAAACGGCTCGCTCACTCGGCGGCCTGCTTGGATTCCTGCCCCAGCACGGTGAAGAACGAGGCCGACTTGGGCTGCTTGGGCAGCTCGACCAAACCTTCGGTCAGGCGCGCGAAGCGGGCTTCCTTGCCGCGCACGATGCGACCCTCGTTCGGGCTGGGCATGGGGTTGCGCGCGATCGGCACGGCGTCGGCCGCCGTGTAGACGCAGATATAGAGCCCGCGCGCCTTGTCGGCGCCGTTGGCGGCCGAGCCATGCAAGAGCTTGGTGTGCATCAGGCAGACGCTGCGCGCCTTGCCGAGGCAGGGCACCGACTTGGCCAGCGCCTGCTTCTCGGCATCGGCCGCGACACCGCCGGTGAAGCGCTCGCCGTCGAACAGCGACAGCATCGGCCCCTCGTGCGAGCCCGGCACGACAGTGAGGCAGCCGTTGCTCTCGTCGATGTCGTCGAGAAACAGGAGCGCCGTCACAATATCGGAGTTGGTGTGCGGCGTGTAGGCGAAGTCCTGGTGGTAGGAGACCTCGGTCTTGGCACCCGAGAGCTTCAGGTTGATCTTGCAATGGTGGAACTTGACGTCCGGCCCGATCAGGTCGGCCACCATGTCGACAGTGCGCGCGTCGAGCATGACCTCGCGATAGGCGTCGGAAATGTCCGACGGATTGTTGATGCGGCGAAGCGCCGGCTTCTCGACGCTGTGCTCGCTGCCCATGTCGAAGCGCGGCCGGCCATCGATCGTCGGCGGGCCGAATGGGCTTTTGTGCACCCGGCTCTCCTCCACCCACTTGGCGATCTCGGCTCTGAGCGCGGCGAGCTGGCTCGGCGTCACCGCGTCCTCGACCATGAGATAGCCGTCGCGCCAGAAGGCGTCGATCTGCTCTCGGCTGAGAACGGTCATGATCTGTCTCCCTCTTTGGAGCCTCATGAATGCGGGCGGAGGCCCGCGTTCCGTTAGCGTCCCTCGAACTGCGGATTGCGCTTTTCCATAAAGGCGCGGCGGCCTTCGATGTAGTCTTCCGAGGCGAAGCACTCCTTCACCAGCGCGGTCGTGCGGCCGAAATCGGGCTTGCCGTCGAGCCGAGTCAGCTCCTCGATGGTGCGCTTGGCGGCATGCATGGTGAGCGGCGCGTTCTCGCCGATCCGCTTGCAGTAGTCGTCGACATAGGCGTCGAGCTCGGCGTCCGGCACGACGCGGTTGATCAACCCCATGCCCAGCGCCTCCTCAGCGCTGAACATGCGGCCGGTGAAGAAGATCTCCTTGGCGTAGGCGGGACCCACCACGTCCATCAGGGTCTTGATGCCGGCCGCGCGGTAGCCCAGGCCGAGCCGGGCCGCCGGCACGCCGAACTTGCAGTTGTCGGAGGCGATGCGGATGTCGCAGGTCAGCGACACGGCGACGCCGCCGCCGACGCAGAAGCCGCGAATGCGGGCGATCGTCGGCTTGGAACACTTGCTCAGCCGCGCATTGGCAATCTCGCCGATCTTGTCGTAGTGGGCGACCTGCTCGGGCGTCGAGCGCGCCTTCTCGAACTCCGAGATGTCGGCGCCCGAGACGAAGGCTTGGTCGCCTGCCCCGGTCACGACCACAACGCGGATCGCCGGATCCTTCTCGAACTCGTCGATGATGACCGGGATCGCCTCCCACATGTCCGACGAGGTGGCGTTGCGCTTGGCCGGCTTGTTGAAGATGAGCTTGCCGACCGGGCCCGCCTTCTCGGCGATCATGTTGGGGGTTGGACTGATCATTTGGTTCTCCTTCTTGCCGGACCGCGGGCCTCCAACGCCGAATCGACCGTAGGTCGATTCGGCTCTCCACGCTCATATTCTTCTGGACCGCGCGCCTCCGGCTCGCCCATGAGCGCGCCGGAGGCGCGCGGTCCGGAAGAGCATGACCATGAGCGGACTTGGAAGTCCGCGCTCCATCAGATCACGCCGCGCTGCTTGAAGCTCTCGATTGCCGCGGCGTCGTAGCCCGCCTCCTTCAGCACGGCCTCGGTGTGCTCGCCCTGCTCGGGCGTGGCCGAACGCATCTCGAAGGGCGTGCGGCTCATGTTGATGGCCTGGCCGACGACCTCGATCTCGCCGAGCTTGGGCGACTTGACCGGATACGCCATCTTCAGGTGCTTGACCTGCGGATCGGCGAACATCTCGTCCATCTTGTAGATCGGACCCGCGGGCACGCCCGCCTTGTTGAGCTTCTCGACCAGCTCGGCGCTGCCGTAGGTCGCCACCCGCTTGTCGATCTCGGCGTTCAGCGCGTCGCGGTTCTTGGCGCGCGCCTTGTCGGTCGAGAACTTCTCGTCGGTCATCAGCTCCGGCGCGTTGATGGCCTCGCAGAAGCGCTTGTAGATGTGGCCGCCGGCCGCGGCGATGTTGATGTAGCCGTCCTTGGTCTTGAACACGCCGGTCGGAATCGAGGTCGGATGGTTGTTGCCGGCCTGGCCCGGTACGTCCTTGGCGATGGTCCAGCGCGCCGCCTGGAAGTCGCACATCGAGATCATGGCCTGCAGCAGCGACGTCGAAATCCACTGGCCCTGTCCCGAGACCTCGCGCTCGAGCAGCGCCGTCAGGATGCCGATAGCGCAGTGCAGGCCCGCGCCGACGTCGGCCACGGCGATGCCGGCGCGCACTGGTCCGCCGCCCGGCATGCCGGTGACCCACATCAGGCCGCCCATGCCCTGGGCGATCTGGTCGAAGCCCGCGCGCTCGGCATAGGGACCGTCCTGACCGAAGCCCGAGATCGAGCCCAGGATGATGCGCGGGTTCGCCTTCTTCAGGCTCTCGTAGTCGATGCCGAGGCGAAACTTCACGTCGGCGCGGTAGTTCTCGACCACGACGTCGGCCTTCTCGACCAGCTTCATGAAGACGGCGAGGCCGTCCGGCTCCTTGAGATTGAGCGTGATCGACTGCTTGTTGCGGTGCAGGTTCTGGAAGTCGGGCCCGTGGCGCGGCCCGCCCATGTCCATCTCGCCGGCCGACGGCGGCATCTCGACCTTGATGCAGTTGGCGCCCCAGTCGGCGAGGTAGCGCACGGCGGTCGGGCCGGCACGCACCCGCGTCAGGTCGAGCACGGTGAAGCGGGCAAGCGGTCCTGCGGTCATGATCTCACTCTGGTGTTGGGCGACTATTCTACCCGTACCATGGCCGAGGGATCGATCTCCAGCCAGACGCGGGTGCCGATCTCGAAAACCGCGTTGGGACCGGTCGAAACGCGCAACGGCTTGGCAGCGCCGAGGGGCTTCACCTGATAGTCCCAATATTCACCTAGGTAGGATCGCCCTGCGATTTCTGCTTCCACGGCAAGAACGCCGCCGTTCGGCTTTTGCGTCGCGAGACCGATGGCCTGCGGGCGCAGCGAATAGAGAAGGCCGCCCGTTCCGTTGGCGCCTTCGAGGGCCGAGGCAGCGGCCGAGAAGCCGTCGAAGCGCACCTCACTGCCCTGCCGGCTGCCTTCCAGGAAGTTGGTGCGGCCGATGAAGCCCGCCACGAACCGGCTTCTAGGCCGGGCATAGAGCACGTGCGGCGTGTCGATCTGCTCGATGCGACCCTTGTTCATCACCACGATGCGGTCGGAGGTCACCATGGCCTCGGACTGGTCATGGGTGACGTAGACGGTGGTGATCTTGAACTCGTCGTGCAGGCGGCGGATCTCGAAGCGCATCTCCTCGCGCAGGTTGGCGTCGAGATTGGAGAGCGGCTCGTCGAGCAGCAGCACCTCGGGCTCGACAACGATGGCGCGGGCCAGCGCCACGCGTTGTTGCTGGCCGCCCGACAGCTCGGCGGGATAGCGGCCCTTGAGGTTGCGCATCTGCACGACGTCGAGAATGGCGTCGACCTTGCGGTCGATCTCGCCGCGCGAAAGCCTGCGCACCTGCAGGCCGAAGCCGACGTTCTCGCCCACCGTCATGTTCGGCCAGATGGCATAGCTCTGGAAGATCATCGACATGCGCCGCTTCTCAGGCGGCACGACGGAGGACGGCGAGGAGATCTGCCGGCCGTCCATATCGATGGTGCCGGCCGACGGCGGCACGAAGCCCGCGATCATGCGCAAGGTCGTGGTCTTGCCGCAGCCCGACGGGCCCAGCAGCGACACGAACTCGCCCGGCACCAGCTCAAGGGAGAAGTCGGCGACGGCCTCGACCGCACCGTAGCGGCGGGCGACGTTCTTCAGGACAAGCTTGCTCATGTCGCGGTGCGTCTCAGCATGAAATCACGTCCCAGCGCCTTCTGGCCGATCCAGAGCAGCGGCAGGGTCAGCACCTGCAGGATCAGGGCCAACGCCGCAAGGTACTCGAAATTCCCCTCCTCGCTCATGTCGAAGATCATGACCGAGGCGACCTTGGTGTTGGGGCCGTAGAGAAAGATCGCCGCCGACAATTCGCGCGTTGCCGGAATGAAGATCAGCAGCCAGGCGCCCAAAAGGCTGCGCTTGAGCAGGGGCGCCACGACGCGGCGAAGGGCCGTCAGCCGGCTGCCGCCCAGCACGCACACCGCCTCCTCCATCTCGGGATTGAGGCTGCGGATGGCGGCGCTGGCGTTGACGTAGCCGATCGGCAGGAAACGCGTGGTGAAGGCCAGGATCAGGATCGGCGCCGTGCCGCAGAGCGCGAGCGGCGGCGGCGCGTAGGCGGCATAGAAGCCGATCGCCAGCACCACGCCCGGAATCACGAACGGCGCAATACACAGGAAGCCCAGGATGCCGCCGAACGGCACCAGGCGGCGGGTGACGATGTAGGCTACGCCCAGGGTCAGGATCACGACCGAGGTGGCGCTGACGCCGGCATTGACGAAGCTGTTCAGCACCGATTTGGCCGCCGTCCCGTGCTCGAACAGCACGAAGTGGAAGTTCCTGAGCGAAATGTTCTCCAGCCCGAAGCCGCGACCCCAGGCCTTGGCGAAGGCAGCCTGGATCAAGAACAGGTACGGCAGGAACATCGCCAGCGCGGCCACGAACACGGCGTAGCCGAACATCGCCCAGCGCGACGGCCCGAGCACGATCGGACGTCGATCGCCGCCCGAGTGCCGGCGCGGCGACGGTCATCGCTGGGGACGCGCCACTCCAGTGGCGCGATCATGCTCTTCCGGACTGCGAGCCTCCGGCTCGCTCATGAGGCGCGCGAGAAGGTCGCGGTAAACCGCGACCCAGCGCGCGGTCCGGAAAATCATGAGAAGACGCGCCACCGGAGTGGCGCGCTCCCTTGATCAATTCCCGAACGTGTCGCGCCACTGCTCGATCACCTCGGGGATGCCCTTGTCGATCTCCGCCACCGTCGGCCGGATGGTCTTGATCTCGCTGATCGGCTTGGCGCCCGGCGGCGACGGCACTTCCGGCCGGAGCGGGATGGCGAAATGCTTGGCATTGATCTTCGCCGCCTCGATTGAATAGAGGTACTCCATGAAGAGCTTGGCGGCGTTTGGATGCTTGGTGCCCTTCATGATCGCCGACGGCGCGATGATCAGGACCGAGCCGTCCGTCGGGTAGGACACCGCGAGCGGATTGCCGCGCGAGGCGCTGAACAGGGTCGAGCCGTCGGCGCCCGCCGCGACCTGCCGCTCGCCGGCATTGAGCGCCGTCACCGTGTCGTTGATCGAGCGGCCGATCTGCGGCTTGTTCTTCTCCAGCTTGTCGAAATAGCTCCAGTCATAGAGGTTCTTCATCGTCAGCACCCAGGTGCCGACATAGCCCGAGAAACCGGGATGGCCAGTCGAGACCTTGCCTTTCCATTTGATGTCCAGAAGGTCCTGCCACTTCTTGGGCGCTTCCTCGGCCTTCACCTTGGTCGAGTTGTAGGTCAGCACGACCAGGCCGGCCGAGGTCGTGTGATAGAAGCCTGCGGGGTCGAAGCTGCGGAAGGCCGGGAGGATCTTGGACGCGCTCTCCGGAGCGTACTTCTCGAAGCGCCCCTCGGCCGCCAGGCGGACGTAGTGGCCGACGTCGGTCGAGGAGAAGACGTCGCAGATCGTCTGGTTGTTCTTGAGATCCTGAAGGAGGCGCTGATAGGCGACCTGCGCCGTGGTGCGCACGACGTTGACCTTGACGCCGTACATCTTGGTGAAGCCACGGCCCAGATCCTCGGCGCCCTCAGACGTGTAGTGCGCGACGTACCAGGTGAGCTCGCCTTCCTTCTTGGCGCCCTCTTCGAGAGCCTTGATGTCCGCGCGCGCCGCCGGCGCAAAGGCGAGCGCTGCGACGATCGCGAGGCCTGCCAACCCCTTCATTGGTTCCTTCCTGGGCGTGACTTCATTATTGTTTGGAGGGCATACGATCACACGATGCAACAGGCGACAAGCATGACCCGCCGCGAACGAGCGTATGACGGAAGATAAATCCGCTGGCTGGGCGGCCTACTACGAGAAGCTGCGCGAGCGCCCGCCGCGCCGCACCTTGATCACAGCGCTCGATCGGTTCGGCCCCGATGCGGCGGGCTCGCTCGCCGTCGATCTCGGCTGCGGCGACGGCCGCGACGTGATCGAGATGCTGCACCGCGGTTGGCGCGTCGTCGCCGTCGACGCCGAACCCGAAGCGCTGCGCCAACTGCAGGCCCGACCGTTGCCTCCCGGCCATGAGCTCACGCCCATCCAGGCGCGCTTCGAGGAGGTGCCGTTGCCGATCGGCCTCAAGCTGGTGAACTCCAGCTTCGCCATGCCGCTTTGCGAACCCGAGGCGTTCCATCGCCTGTGGGAACGCATCCGCGACGCATTGCCGTCCGGCGGACGCTTCAGCGGGCAATGGTACGGCCCGCGCGATTCATGGGACGGGCGTGCCGGCATGACCTTCGTCAGCCGCGACGAGGCGCTCGCGATGCTGGACGGCCTCGAGCTGGAAATGTTCGAGGAGGAAGAGGATGACGGCGTGACGCCGCGCGGCAACGCCAAGCACTGGCACATCTTCCATATCGTTGCGCGGAAGTAGCTCTCATCGGAGCGCGGACCTCTGGTCCGCTCATGATCATGATGCGGGCCAGAGGCCCGCGCTCCGATGATCCTAGACAACGCCGCGCCCCATATCCGACACTTGGCCGCACGAATTTTCTAGGAGGCACCATGGCCGCCGTCCCCGTCACCGCCGAAATCGCCCGTCGCGCCGCCGTCCTGGCCTGGAACGATCTGCCGGCCGACCTCGTCGAGCGCACCAAGCAATGCCTGCTCGACTGGTTCGCCGTCACCGTGCCCGGTGCGCAGGAGGAGCTGACCGACATCCTCGTGCGCGAGGCGCTCGAGGACGGCGCCAAGGGACCTGCCTCGCTGGTCGGCCGCGGCGAGAAGGTGCTGCCCTCGACGGCGACCCTGATCAACGGCGCGGCCAGCCACGCGCTCGACTATGACGACGTCAACTTCTCCATGGGCGGCCATCCGACGGTGACCGTGGTCCCCGCCCTGTTGGCGCTGGGCGAGCAGATCAAGGCGTCGGGCCGGCTGTTCATCGAGAGCTTCGTCGCAGGCTACGAGACCTCGGGCCGCGTCGGCCGCCTGGTCTCGCCCAGCCACTACCAGAAAGGCTTCCATGTCACCGGCACGGTCGGCTCGTTCTCGGCCACCGCCGCGGCAGGCCGCATGTTCGGGCTCAGCGACAAGCAACTCGCCGTCGCCTTCGGCATCGCCGCCACCCAGGCGGCCGGGCTGAAATCCAACTTCGGCACCATGTGCAAGCCATTGCACGCCGGCACCGCCTCCGAGCATGGCCTGCGCGCCGCGCGACTCGCCGCCAAGGGCTTTACCGCGCGAGGTGATTCGCTGGAGTGCGACCAGGGCTTCGCCTCATCGCAGAGCGACCACCTGAATACCGACGCCGCACTGGGCGAGCCGCCGCAGGGCTGGCATCTGCGCAATAACCTCTTCAAGTACCACGCCGCCTGCTACCTCACCCACGCGCCCATCGAATGCGCCAAGGAGATCCGCCTGAAGAGCAACTTCCCGCCCGAGCGGGTGAAGAAGATCCTGCTCAGGATCGACGCCGGCGCCGACAAGGTCTGCAACATCCCCGACCCGACGACCGGGCTGGAAGCCAAGTTCTCGCTGCGCCAGACCGTGGCGATGGCGCTGAACGGCGTCGACACCGCCGCGCTCGATTCCTACAGCGACGCCGTCACCCAGGAGCCACGCATGAAGGCGCTGCGCGACAAGGTGTCGATCGAGTTCAAGCCCAACTGGGAGCATTCGCTGGCCGAGATGGCGATCCAGCTCGACGACGGCACGACGCTGGAGGCGAGCCACGATTCGGGCATCCCGTGGGCCGACGTGGCCAAGCAGCGCAAGGCGATCGAGACCAAATTCGAGAGCCTGGTGACGCCGGTGCTGGGCGCCGCCGGCACGCGCCGGCTGGCCGACGCCATCGAGCGCATCGACAGCCTGAGCGACGTGGGTGAGCTCGCGAGGGCGTCGACCAAGAGCTAGTTCTTCGGAGCGCGGGCCTCCGGCCCGCATTCATGAGCGGGCCGGAGGCCCGCGCTCCGGTGATCCGAGGAGAGGGAATGTCAGAGGATTTCAGGACTCGCGCGCGGCTGGTGCCGAAGGGGAACCGCTATGAGGACTTCGAGCCTGGCCGCGTGTTCAAGCATCACTGGGGGCGCACCGTCACGGAATCGGAGAGCACCCTCTTCTCGACCCTGACGCTGCATTTCAATCCGCACTACTTCAACGCCGCCTACGCCCGCGCACACGGCCATCCCGGCATCGTCGTCAACCCGCTGCTGGTCTTCACCACCGTGTTCGGCCTCACCGTCGAGGATCTGAGCGAAGGCGGTGGGCCGTTCCTCGGCGTCAACCAGCTCACCTATCATCAGCCGGTCTATCCCGGCGATTCGCTCCGGGCCGAATCGGTCGTGCTCGACCGGCGCATCTCGGACTCCCACAAGGGCTTCGGGATCGTCACCTGGCACACCAAGGGCTTCAACCAGCGCGAAGAGCTCGCCATCGACTTCAAGCGCACCAACCTCGTCCGTCTCAGGAACGCCTAAGCAATGCCGTACATCACCGAAGAGCGCCGCATGATCCAGGAGCAGGCGCGTGAATTCACCCTCAACGAGGTCCTGCCCGTCGCCAACAAGCTCGATCCCGAGAAGGGCGACATCCCGATGGACCTCCGGGACAAGATGGCCGAACTCGGCTACTTCGGCATCCTGATCCCCGAGCAGTACGGCGGCCTGGGGCTGGGCTGCTTCGAGTACTGCCTCGTCACCGAGGAGCTGTCGCGCGGCTGGATGAGCGTCGCCTCCCTGATCGCCCGCGGCAACCTCCTGATCGGCTCGCAGATGATGAGCGAGGAGCAGCGCGCCCGTTACCTGCCGCGCATGGCCAAGGGCGAATTCTTGGGCGCCTTCTCCATGTCCGAGCCCAATGCCGGGTCGGACATCTCCAACATCTCCTGCCGCGCCAAGAAGGACGGTGCGTCGTACCTGATCAGCGGCAACAAGTATTGGTGCACCTTCGCCGACGGCGCCGACTTCATGATCATCATCGCCCGCACGTCGGACGCCCCGCCGGGCAAGCGCCACTTGGGCCTCTCCATGTTCTTCCTCGAGAAGAAGCGCGGCGAGCTGCCGCCCGGCTGCAGCGGCGCGCCGATTCCCAAGATCGGTTACTTTGGCTGGAAGACCTACGAGCTCGCCTTCGACAACTGCCGGGTAACGGCCGAGAACATGATCGGCGAGGAAGGCCAGGCCTTCTACTACGCCACGTCCGGCCTCGAGACGGCGCGCGCCCACACCGCCGCCCGCGCCATCGGCCTCGCCCAGGGTGCACTCGACGATTCCATCAAGTACGCCAACGACCGCAAGCAGTTCGGCCGCTCGATCGCCGAGTTCCAGGCGATCCGCTTCAAGATCGCCGAGATGGCGACCCAGATCGAAGCGGCCCGCCAGCTCAACTACTTCGTCTGCGAGCAGATCGACACCGGGCAGCGCTGCGACAAGGAGGCCTCGATGGTGAAGCTGTTCGCCTCGGAGATGGCCGAGCGCGTGTGCAGCGAGGGCATCCAGATCCATGGCGGCGCGGGCTACACCACGCTGCACGCCGTCGAGCGCCACTGGCGCGATGCGCGGCTCACCAAGATCTTCGAGGGCACCTCGGAGATTCAGAAGCGCATCATCTCCGACCGGCTGCTGGGCCGCGGGAGGAACTGATGAAAGTCTCCTCCCTCACCAGCAAGGCCAACTACTTCGAGGATTTCAAGGTCGGCGACGTGCTGAAACACGCGCGCGGCAAGACCGTCGAGCCGATGGAACAGGTCTGGATCACCAACGTGACCATGAACACCGCCGAGGCGCACTTCAACGAGCACCTGACCAAGTCGACCAACTACGGCCAGCGCCTGGGCTTCGGCGGTGTCACCATCTCCATGTGCATCGGGCTTGCCGCCGAGGACACCGCCGAGAACGCGCTGATGGAGCTCGGCATGGACAAGATCCGGCTGAAGGGTCCGCTCTATCATGGTGACACGCTCTACTGTTACAGCGAGGTGCTGGAGATCAGCGACGCCAAGCAGCCCGACGCCGGCATCGTGCGCTTCAAGCACTCCGGCGTGAACCAGGACGACAAGCACATCTTCGAGGGCGAGCGCACGGTTCTGATCAAGCGGCGCAGCCATTGGGGAGACAGGTGAGGCCGGGTTTCTTCTCTTTCGGACCGCGCGCATCCTGCGCGCCTCATGAGCGCGCTGGAAGCGCGCGGTCTGGAAGACCATGACCACCGGTGCCCTCGACGGAGTCCGCATCGTCGATCTCACGCAAATGCTGGCCGGGCCGTTCTGCACCATGCTGCTGGCCGACCAGGGGGCCGAGATCATCAAGGTCGAGCCGCTCGACGGCGACCACACGCGAATCGTCGGCCCCTATCATGCCGACGACAAGCTCAGGGCGTTCGGGGGCTACTTCGCCTCGGTGAACCGCAACAAGAAGTCGATCGCCATCGACCTGAAACATCCCGAGGGTCGCGAGCTGGTGATGCGGCTGTGCGAGGGCGCCGATGCGGTGGTCGAGAACTATCGTGGCGGCGTCATGGACCGGCTGGGCCTCGGCTACGAGACCCTGCACGAGCGTTTCCCCAAGCTGGTCTACGCCACCATCCGCGGCTTCGGCGATTGGCGCACGGGCAGGAGCCCCTACACCGACTGGCCGGCTTACGACGTGGTCGCCCAGGCCTTCGGCGGCATCATGGCCATCACCGGTCCGGACAAGGACACGCCGATGAAGGTCGGCCCCGGCATCGGCGACCTGATGCCCGCCACCATGTGCGCCGTCGGCATCGTCAGCGCCATCCTGCGCGCCCACAAGACCGGCAAGGGCCAGTTCGTCGACGTCGGCATGGTCGACGCCATCCTGTCGATGTGCGAGCGCATCGTGCACCAATACGCCTTCACCGGCGGCGTGCCGGTGCCGGAGGGCAACCACCATCCCCTGCTCTGCCCTTTCGGCATGTTCCCGGCAAGGGACGGCCACGTCACCATCGCCGCCCATGCCGACACGCACTTCCCGATCCTGTGCCGGCTGATCGGCCGGCCGGAGATGGCGACCGACCCGCGGCTCTCCAACGTGCAGGATCGCCGTGCCCACCAGGACGAGATCATCGCCGCGGTGTCGGCCTTCACCAGCCAGCGCACCAAGCAGGAGCTGCTGGCTCATCTCGGCGGCCAGGTGCCGTTCGCGCCGGTCAACGACGTGCGCGACGTGTTCGCCAACCCGCACTTCGCCGCCCGTGACATGGTGGTGTCCGTACCCCACCCGGGCCTCGCGGGCGACATGAAGGTGGCGGGCGTCGCCATCAAGATGAGCGAGACGCCCGGCCGCGTGCGCCATCGCGCCCCCTTGCTGGGCGAGCACACCGATGAGTATCTGACCCGTCTCGGCCTCAATGGCGCGGATATTGCGCGCCTGAGGGCCGAAAAGATCGTTGCCTGAGGGAGACATGACATGACCGACCGTCCGCGCCGCGCCCGCCGCGTGCAGCTTTCCACGCCCGGTTCGAGCGAGAAGATGATGCAGAAGGCCTCGGAGTCGAAGGCCGACCATGTCTTCCTCGACCTCGAGGACGCCGTCGCCCCCAGCCAGAAGCGCGACGCCCGCAAGAAGATCGTGCAGGCGCTGAAGACGCTCGACTGGAAAGGCAAGACGCGCTGCGTGCGCATCAACGACCTCACCACCGAGTACGCTTTCGAGGACATCATCGAGGTCGTCGAGGGCGCGGGCGAGCATCTCGACACCATCATGATGACGAAGGTCATGACTCCGGCCGACGTGTTGTTCGCCGACAAGCTGCTGCACCAGCTCGAGAAGAAGCTGAAGCTCAAGCGCCCAATCGGACTGGAGGCTCTCATCGAGGAGGTCGAGGGCATGCAGAACGTCGACGCCATCGCCAAGTCGACGCCGCGGCTGGAATGCCTGGTGTTCGGCATGGGCGACTTCTCGGCCTCGATGGGCGTCACCAACAAGAACGTCGGCACCAACGACGGCTACCCGGGCGACCTCTGGCACTATGCCCGCTTCCGCCTGGTGATGGCTTGCCGCGCCGCCGGCATCGATCCGGTCGACGGCCCGTTCGCCGACTTCCGCAACCCCGAGGCCTATCGTGAGGAGTGCAAGCGCTCGATGATCCTGGGTTGCGTCGGCAAGTGGGCGATCCATCCCTCGCAGATCGAGCATGCGCTCGAGATCTACTCGCCCAAGCCCGAGGACATCGCGCGCGCGCGCAAGCTCGAGAAGGCCTACGCCGAGGCCGAGGCCAAGGGGCTGGGCGCCATCAACGTCGACGGCATCATGGTCGACGTCGCCTCCATCCGCATTCTGCGCAACACGGTATTGAACAAGGCCGATCTCTACGGCATGTAGAGCCCCCGTTCTGCCCAATCAAGACAAACGCCCCACAACGCTTAGGAAGGAAACCATGCTCAGAAGGACCCTCATGGGCGGCGTCGCCGCTTCGGCCGTCGCCGCGCCCGCACTGCTGCGCGCGCAGGAGCCGCTCAAGATGCGCCTGTCGCTCGACACGTCCGCCACGCACACGCGGACGATGCAGATGACGGAGTTCGCCAAGGAGCTGGAGAAGGTCGCCAGCGGCAAGATCAAGATCGAGGTCTTCCACTCGGCACAGCTGTTCCGCGACCGCGACGTCGGCAAGGCGCTGCGCCAGGGCGGCGCCGAGATGGGCGTGCCCGGCCCGTGGAACCTGACGGGCATCGAGGCCAACCTCGACATCACCCAGTCGCCGGCCTTCTACGGCCGCACCGCGGCCGAGATCTACAAGGTGATCGACGGCGACGTCGGCAAGAAGTTGAACGGCATGCTGGAAAAGAAGCTCGGCGTGCACATCGTCGGCAAATGGCTCGACCTCGGCGCGGCGCACACCTTCTCGACGACCAAGCCGCTCAACGGGCCCGACGATCTCAAGGGTCTCAAGATCCGCACCTCGGGCGGCGCCGGCCAGATGATCCGCGTCAAGTTCTTCGAGGGCGTGCCAAACTTCACGGCCTGGCCGGACGTGCCGCTGGCGCTGAGCCAGGGCACCTTCGACGCGTTGTTCACGACCAACGAGAGCGTGAAGTCGGCCAAGCTGTGGGAGTCCGGCGTGAAGTACGGCCTGCAGGATCATCAGTTCTTCGCCCAGTACATCCCGATGGTGAGCGAGGCCTTCTGGAAGAAGCTCGGCCCCGACCTGCAGAAGATCTTGACCGACATGTGGGCCTCCAAGATCGGCGGCTGGCGGACAGCCATGGCCAAGAGCCAGGCCGAGGCCGTCGACATCATGAAGAAGGCCGGCATCACCATCGTGGACCCCAGTGCGGCGGTACTCGAGGCGACGCGCAAGAAGCTGATGGCCACGCAGGATGCCGTCGTCAAGGAGCTCAAGCTCGATCCTGCGTTGGTGGCCGAGGCCAACGCCGCGCTCGGCGCCTCCAGCAAGAGCTGATCACTCCTCGGGCGTCCGCCGCAGCGGGCGCCCTTTCCTTTTCTGCACATCGCGACAGCGGGGACGCGTATGCTCGACGCATGGGACAGGCTTGAGCGCTGGCTGATCGGCCTGCTCGGCGGACTGGCGCTGTGCATCTACCTGACGCAGATCGTCGGGCGTTACCTCACCACCGAGATCGATTTCTCGGCCGGCGAGGAGCTCACGATCTATGTCGTCATATGGGCGACCTTTCTTACCGCCAGTCTGCTGGTGCGCGAGGACGGCCACGTGCGCGCCGATCTGCTGCTGCGCATGATGCGCCCCGAGCGACAGCGCTGGCTCGAGATCGCCAACTGCGGCATCGCGCTGGGCTTCTGCCTCGCGCTCACCTGGTACGGCTGGCTGGTGTCCTCCGATTCCTACGACCTCGGCGAGCGCAGCAATACGGTGCTGAGCTTTCCGATGTGGGTCTACTACGCGGCGCTGCCGTTCTCGGCGGCGCTGATGTCGATACGCTACGCGCGCCGGCTGTGGCAATTCTGCTTCGCCTTCGATCCGGCGACCATGGAAGTCCATTCAGGGCGCGAATAGCCATGACCAAGCTGTTCGCTGCGATCTTCTTCGTCCTGCTCGGCATGGGCCTGCCGATCTGGCTGGTGCTGGGCGTCTCGGCCGGCACCATGTTCGCCGTCGAGGGCAAGCCTCTGGTCGGCATCGCCCAGAAGATGCTGGACGAGCTCAACTCGACCACCCTGCTGGCCGTGCCGTTCTTCGTCATGGCCGCCTCCTTCATGCAACGCGGCGGCATCGCCAAGGCGCTGGTCGACGTCGCCGCCGCCTGGGTCGGCAACGTACGCGGCGGGCTGGGCGTGGTCTGCGTCGCAGCTTGCGCCATGTTCGCCGCGATCTGCGGTTCGAGCGTCGCCACCGCGCTGGCCATGGGCACGATCCTGATCCCGGCCATGATCGACCGGAAATACGACCGCCCGTTCGCGCTCGGCGTCACCGCGGCGTCCGGCACGCTCGGCATCCTGATCCCGCCCAGCCTGCCGCTGATCCTCTACGCCATCATCGCCGACGAATCGGTGCCGCGCCTGTTCCTGGCCGGCGTCGTTCCCGGCCTGATGCAGGCCGGGTTCTTCGTCCTCTACGTGCTGTGGTACGGCCGCCGCAAGAACCTGGCACGCGAGCCGCGCCGCTCGCCCGAGGAGTTCCGCCGGGTCAACATCGACGCCCTCCCGGCCCTGTCGCTGCCGGTCATCATCGCCGTCGGCATCTATGGCGGCTGGGTGACGACGACGGAGACGGCGGCGCTCGCCGCCGCCGTCGCCATGCTGATCAGCCTGTTCTACTACAAGGGCTTCAAGCCGTCCGAGACGCTGTCGGTGATCGGCGAGTCGATCAAGAACGCCGGCACGATCATGATCATCATCGCCACGGCGCTGGCCTTCGGGCACTGGATCACCGAATCGGGCATTCCGGCCGCGCTGGTCCAGTTCATCCGTGACAACGGCTTCACCGCCTGGCAATTCCTGCTCGCCATCAACTTCATGCTGATCATCCTCGGCATGTTCCTCGAGGTGGCGTCGATCCTGCTGATCGCCATGCCGATCCTGATCCCGGTGCTGAAGCCGCTGGGCATCGACCCGGTGCACTTTGCCATCCTGGTCACCGTCAACATGGAGCTGGCGCTCATCACCGCGCCCGTCGGCCTGAACCTCTACGTGCTGGCGACGGTCTCCAAGACGCCGCTGTCGATCGTCATCCGCGGCGTCAATCCGTTCCTGATGCTGATGGTTGCCCTGCTCGCCGTGGTGACCTACGTGCCCGAGCTCAGCCTGTGGCTGCCGCGGCTGGTCTATGGCTGACGGCGACGGCGGGCTGAGGTCCGCCCTGGTGCCGCTCGGCGCCATGCTGGGCACCCAGATCATGGTGTCTCTTGCCGTCCTGTCGCTCAGCGTCCTGATGCCCGCGGTCGCACGCGACCTCGCCATCGACGCCAAACTGATCGGCGCCTTCACGGCCATCACTTATGCCGTGGCCTCGTTCGTGGCCCTGGCGAGTGCCGGCGTCATCGCTCGGCTGGGTGCCGTGCGGGTCTGCCAGCTCGCCCTGTTGGCGGCCGCCGCTGGCCTGGCGGTCAACGCCGCCGCCGCGGTGTGGGCCTGCATCGGCGCCGTCGTGCTGATCGGCTTCGCCCAGGGGCCGATCAACCCGGCCTCGGCGCATATCCTGAGCCAGCGTGTGCCGCGTCGCTTCTTCAGCATCGTCTTCTCCATCAAGCAGACCGGCGTGCCGCTGGGCTTCGCTACGGCCGGCATCGTGCTGCCCCTGCTGCTGACCTGGGTTGGCTGGCGCGGCGCCTCGCTCGTCGCCGCCGCCGCCATGGTCGGCGCCGCGGGCGTGCTCGGCCTGCTGCGCCCGCGCCTGGACGCGGCCATGACGCCGCCGGGGCCGTCGCCCGGCGTCTGGCGCTCAGTGCACTTCGTGCTCGGCCACCGCCAGCTGCGCGTGCTCGGCTGGTCGGCGCTGGTCTACGTGATCGCGCAGCACAGCTTCACCTTCTTCCTGGTGACCTATCTCTACGAGCATTGCCGCCTCAGCATTGCCGAGGCGGGCTTCCTGCTCTTCCTGTCGCAGATCGGCGGCACGGCGCAGCGCCTGGTGCTGGGCGCGCTGGGTGACCGCATCCCGCGACTGCCGCTGCTCGGCTGGACCGGCATCGGCATCGCCGCCGGCGCGGCCGGCACCGCCCTGATCGCGCCCGACACGCCGCACTGGCTGACCGGCGTCATCGTCGTCGCCTATGGTACCGTCGTCATCAGCTGGAACGGCGTGTCGATCGCCGAGTTCGCTCACCTGTCGCCGCCGGGACAAGTGGCGGCCGTCGCCTCGGTGCAGACCGCGCTCGCCTTCTCGGGCGCCGTGGTCGGCCCGCCGACCTTCGGCCTGATCGCCACCCTGGCCGGCTACCCGTCGGCCTTCCTCGCCGTCGCCGCCTGCGTGCTGGCGGCGGCGCTGTGGCAGATCGCGACAGCGCGGCTGCACACGACCACGCCGAAGACCTGAACCAGGGTGGTTACCATCCGGTGCCCGGCGGTGGTCTCGGTGGTTGCCATGATCATGGAAAGGCTCCGTGCAAAGTGATTTGGTAACCTGGGCAGACTAGACTAACCGGAACCTGGAACAGCGACAGGCAGGGAGGCTCTCATGAAGCTCTACATGCACCCGATATCCACGACGAGCCGGCCGGTGATGCAGTTCATCGCCGACAACGACATCAAGTGCGACATGGAGGTGATCGATATCCTGAAGGGCCAGCATTACGAGCCGGCCTACAGCAAGATCAATCCCAACCACCTGATCCCGATGCTCGAGGACGGCGACTTCCGGCTGACCGAGAGTGCCGCGATCCTGCGTTACCTCGCCGAGAAGATCGATTCGCCGACCTATCCCAAGGACATCAAGCAGCGCGCCCGCGTGAACGAGGTCATGGACTGGTTCAATTCCAACTTCTATCGCGACTGGGGCTATGGGCTGATCTATCCGCAGCTCTTCCCGCACCTCAAGCGCGAGGACGCCAAGGTGCAGGAGGCCGTGGTCGCCTACGGCAAGGAGAAGTCGAAGATCTGGCTGCAGATCCTGAACGACCACTTCATCGGGCCGAACAGCAAGTACCTGGTCGGTAACCAGCTCACGGTCGCGGACTATTTCGGCGCCGCCATCACCACGGCGGGCGAGCTTGTCCATTGCGAATTTTCGGCCTATCCCAACATCAAGCGCTGGCTCGACGCCTTCAAGGCCGGGCCGAACTACGCCAAGGTCTACGAAACCTTCACCGGCTTCTGCGCCTCGACCAAGGGGCAGCCCTGGCAGGCGATCACCTGATTGAGGAGAACCCCCAGGAGGGTCAAATGATCAAGGGTCTGCACCACAACGCCTATCGCTGCCGCGATTCGGAAGAGACGAGGAAATTCTACGAGGAGTTCCTCGGCCTGCCGCTGGTCAACGCCTTCAGGATCGAGACGACCATGACCGGCCGCAAGACCGGCGCGGGCGTGCTGCACTCGTTCTTCCAGCTCGACGACGGCTCGTGCCTCGCCTTTTTCGAAGCGCCCGACATGCCGTTCGAGTTCAAGGAGCAGCACGACTTCGACCTGCACATCGCGCTCGAGGTCGAGCCCGATGCGCTCGACAAGATGTTTGCCAAGGGCAAGGCGGAAGGCCGCGAGGTGCGCGGCGTGAGCGACCACAAGTTCATCCGCTCGATCTACTTCCGCGATCCCAACGGCTACGTCATCGAGCTGACCGCCAAGGTCCCCGGCATGGAACGCGACATGGATCCCAAGCAGAACCATGCCCGCGACATCCTGAACGACTGGCAGACGAAGAAGACGACGCCCGCCAAGGCGGCGTAACGCTGGGTGTTCTCATTGGAGCGCGGACCTCCAGGTCCGCTTACGCGCATTCACATGCGCGCTTGATCATGAGCGGACCTGGAGGTCCGCGCTCCAATGAGTCAGCCCAGCCGGCGTCGATAGAGCGCGATCAGGCGTTCCCAGTGGCGCTCGGCGGCCGGCTTGTCGTAGCACCAGCGCTCTGGGAAGGCAAAGCCGTGGTGGACGCCCATGTGAACCTCGAGCTCGCCCGGGTTGCCTGACCGGTCGAACAGCTTCTTCAGCTCCTTGACCATGTCCGGCGGTGCCAGCTCATCGTGCTCGGCACAGGAGATGTAGAGCTCGCCCTTGGCCTTGCCCAAGCTCAGATGCGGGCTCTCGACCGCGTCGCTCACCAGCCAGGTGCCGTAGAACGACGCGGCGGCGGCGATGCGGTCGGGATAGCGCGCGGCCGCGGCCAGCGAATAAGGCCCGCTCATGCAATAGCCGTGGGTGCCGACCGGTCCCTTCTTCGACTCCTTCCGCGAATCGGCAAAGGCGATCAACGCGGCGACGTCGTCCATCACCGGCGGGATCGTCATCTTGGTGCGCACTGCCCGCATGCGGGCCTGCTCGGCGCTGCCCTTGTCCAGGACGTCGGGCCCATACTTCGTGTCCTTGCCCGCGCGGTAGTAGAGGTTGGGCAGCAGCACGTAGTAGCCCACCGTCGCCAGCCGCCGCGCCATGTCGTAGAGTTCCTCGCGGATGCCGGGCGCATCCATCAGGAACAGCACCGGCGGATACGGCCCGCCCCGTTCCGGATGGCAAACGAAGGTTTCGATCGCGCCATCCTTGGTCGGGATGTCCAGAATCTTCTCTATCATTTCCTGCCTTTTCCTCCGTCGTGCTTGTTGGCCATGCCAGCACCTTGATAGGCTCGGCTCAACAACAAAGCCCTGGGAGGGGATCTTTATGAAGCGTGCGTTTTGCGTGGCAGCTCTTGCCGTCGCGGCAATGGCCGTGCCGGCGTCGGCTCAGCAGTTGACCGACAACACGGTGAAGCTGGGTGTGCTCACCGACATGTCGAGCCTCTATTCCGACATCAACGGCATCGGCGCGGTGATCGCGGTCCAGATGGCGATCGAAGACTTCGGCGGTTCGGTCGGCGGCAAGAAGATCGAGATCGTGCAGGCCGACGTCCAGAACAAGGCCGACGTCGCCGCCACCATCGCCGGCCGCTGGTTCGACACCGAGCAGGTCGACGTCATCCTGGGCACCGGCGCCTCGTCCGCGTCGATCGCCACCTCGCGCGTGGCCAACGACAAGAAGAAGATCTACCTCGCCACCGACCCCGCGTCGTCCGACCTGACGGGCAAGCTCTGCAACGCCTACACGGTGCACTGGACCTACGACACCTTCGCGCTCGCCAACGGCACCGGCTCGGCGGTGGTCAAGGCGGGCGGCAAGAGCTGGTTCTTCCTCACCGCCGACTACGCCTTCGGCTACGCCCTGCAGCGCGACGTCGCCAATGTCGTCACCAAGAACGGCGGCAAGGTGCTGGGCGAGGTCCGGCACCCGATCAATACCAACGACTTCTCGTCGTTCCTGCTGCAGGCCCAGGCGTCCAAGGCTCAGGTCATTGGCCTCGCCAATGCCGGCGGCGACACCATCAATTCGATCAAGCAGGCGTCGGAGTTCGGCATCGTCAAGGGCGGCCAGAAGCTCGCCGGCCTGCTGGTCTTCATCTCCGACGTGCACTCGCTCGGCCTGGAGCGCGCCCAGGGCTTGAACCTGACCGAGGCCTTCTACTGGGACCTCAACGACAAGACCCGCGCCTTCTCCAAGCGCTTCGCCGCCAAGCACAACGGCAAGATGCCGACCAGCATCCAGGCCGGCTTCTATTCGGCCGCGCTGCAGTACCTCAACGCCGTCAAGGCCGCCAATACCGACAACAGCGACCAGGTGATGGCCAAGCTCAAGGAGATCAAGTGGGACGACCCGATCTTCGGCCTGAGCTACATCCGCCAGGACGGCCGGAAGATGCACAACATGTACCTGTTCGAGGTCAAGAAGCCGTCGGAGTCCAAA
This sequence comes from Rhodospirillales bacterium, assembly GCA_009377525.1. GTDB lineage: Bacteria > Pseudomonadota > Alphaproteobacteria > Reyranellales > Reyranellaceae > Reyranella. The sequence goes on along the minus strand of WHTW01000022.1, from coordinate 21,289 downwards.
GGCCCCTACGACTACTATAAGCTGATCACGACGATGTCCGCCGAGGAGGCCTTCCGGCCGCTCGACCAGGGCGAATGCCCGCTGGTGAAGAAGAACTGAGGAGACACAGTCATGGCCGACCAGAGCCACGTCTACGTCGGTGTCGCAGGCTACTTCGGCAAGCCGGACCATCCCGGCAAGGTCGGCGTCTTCCGCCGTGCCGCGTCGGGTGGCGACTGGCAGCACGTGCTGGGCACCGTCGAGGCCTACACGGTCTTCGTGCATCCCAAGGATCCCGAGACCGTGTTCGCCGGCACCAACGACGGCGTGTGGCGCAGTACCGACCGCGGCGCCACCTTCCGGCGCGCCGGCTTTCCCGATGCCAAGAAGCAGGTCTGGTGCTTCATGGTCGACAGCCGCGACCCCAAACGCATCTTCGCCGGCGCCTCGCCGATCGACGTCTATCGCAGCGACGACGGCGGCGCCAACTGGAAGAAGCTCGCGACGCCGGTGATCGGCACCCACTGCAAGGGGCCGTTCGCCTCCCGCGTCATGCGCTTTGCGCAGAACCCCAAGAAGCCCGCCGAGATCTATGCCGCGCTCGAGATCAACGGCGTCATGCGCAGCACCGACGGCGGCGAGACGTGGCAGGATTGCAGCGAGGGGCTGGTCAAGCTTTCCGAGCGGCCGCACCTCAAGAGCAAAATCGTGAGCGACACCACGGCCGAGGGCATGCTCGACGGCCATGCCGTGACGATCAACGCCACCGATCCCGATTCGCCGATCGTGGCCCTGCGCATGGGCCTGTTTCGCACCCGCGACGGCGGCAAGAGCTGGCAGGACATGGAGGTCGGCCGCTTCTCGCCCACCACCTACGGCCGCGACGTCAAGGCCTCGCCGACCGAGCCCAATACGCTCTATGCCGCGCTCTCCGTTGCCGCCGCGAGCCACGACGGCGGCCTTTACCGCAGCGCCGACGGCGGCCAGAGCTGGCAGCGCTTCGACAAGGTCCAGGTGCACGGCACGATCATGTCGATCGGCCTGCACCACAGCGATCCGAGCCAGGTCTATATCGGCGCCCGCTACGACGGCGAGGTGTTCGGCACGCAGGATGCCGGCAAGACGTGGCAGGCGATGCCGCTGCCCGGCGAAGTGCAGCACATCTACTCGGTGGCCTGCGGCTGAGTGAGGCCACCGCAAGATCTCCGCTAGTGCAACTATTGCACTAGAGGAGGAGTCATGGTAACGCTATACCGCGAGGCGGCTTGGCGAATTGCCGTCTACGGACGCGACCACGGCACTCCGCATTTCCACATCGAAGGGCCAGGCTTTCGTGCTTCGGTGAGCATCGAGGCCCTGGAGTTGATTGTAGGGGCGGTTCCGGCGGCGATTCTCAGGGCGGCGCGCAACTGGGCGCGTCGGCACCAAAGCGAGTTGATGGCCACGTGGCGGGAGTTGAACGGGTGACCTCAGGCGACAAGATGCGCACGATCATGGCTGCCAAGGCCAAGGCGCCAGCAACTCTCGCCCTGAGATGGTCCGATGGCACGCGAGCCGACGTGGATCTCAATGCAATGCTGCGCAACAGGAGGCTGCGTGCGCTGCGCGAGCCATCTGAATTCTCGCGCGTTTGCGTTGGCGAGTGGGGTCATTCGCTGGAATGGCCATCCGGCGTGGAATTGGGAGCCGACACCCTTTGGCTGGAGACGCTTTCGGCGACAGGCCATGAGGATGCACGCATCTTCCTGGAATGGCGGCTGCGACACGGCCTGTCGCTCGTGAAGACGGCCGACGCGCTCGGCCTGTCGCGTCGCATGGTTGCCTACTATTCCAACGGCGAAAAGCCGATCCCCAAGTCGATCCTCCTCGCCTGCAAGGGATGGGAAGTCAGTCACGCGGCATAGAGCTGGCTTTCCTTCCCCCTCCTGCATCCTCCCCGGCACACGTGGCGAGCGTCACCGCTATCGTCGATCTCCTCGGGTGTTTGACCGACCGTTCCATGGGCTTCTCCTTTTTCTGAGCCGATGCGCCGCGTGTACTCCTGCGAGCACGCAGCGTCCTTGACCGGATCGCCGGAAGAGTTGATCGGAAAGCCAAATCGCCGGTTGCGTCACGGGGCGGTCGTTGGGAAAACCGATGCCGACCCTTGCCCTGTCATGAGGCGTTACAGTGTCCAAGCCCAGTTCTTCGTGACGACAGCTCCTCAAGGCCGGCGCCGCACTCGCCGGCGCGACGGTCGCCGGCGATGCCGTTCACGCCCAGGCGCCCGCCATCACCGGTGGCAGCGAATCGCGCTTCCCTATCGCCGACGCGCCGGGCTCCAGCGACGGCGGCTATAACGTCCTGTTCATCCTGACCGACCAGGAACAGTACATGGGCTATCTGTGGCCGGTCCCCCTGCCCGGCCACGAGCGCCTGCGCCGCTTCACGCGTTACTTCCCCTTCCGCGCCTTCAACACGCCCACAGCCCTGGACGATCTGCGCGCCAGGAACGATCTCGAGCTCTACGACCTGCGCAACGATCCCGACGAGGTCGTCAACCTTGCCTACGACTTCGACGCCAACCGCGACCTGATCGCGGCCATGAACGCCAAGTTGAACGCGTTGATCGCCGCCGAGATCGGCGTAGACGACGGCAGCTTCCTGCCGTTCAAGGACTTCGTCGACTGGGGCAAGGCGACACCGGCCAGCGTCAATCTTTGATTGCTGGGGCGCGCCACTCCAGTGGCGCGTCATGATCTTCCGGACCGCGAGCCTCCGGCTCGCTCATGCGGCGCGCGAGACGCGCGGTCCAGAAGACTATGAGAGGACGCGCCGCTGGAGTGGGCGCGCCCCAGCCCTACTTCTCCACCGTCGCGGCGTCAGCGTCGCGGCCGCCCAGGATCTGGCCGATCGACGACGCCACGGTGCGCTCGCGGCCAGTGTCGATCCTGACCGTCGCGGTCATGCCGGCGCGTAACCGAGGCTCGCCGGGCTGCGGCGACAGCCGCAACTTTACCGGCAGGCGCTGCACGACCTTGACCCAGTTGCCCGACGCGTTCTGCGGCGGCAACACGGCGAACTCCGCGCCTGTCGCCGGGCTCAAGCTCTCGACCACGGCCTCCCAGGTCACGTCGGGATAGGTGTCAAGCACCACCGTCGCCTTCTGCCCGACCCTCACGTGCGTGAGGTCGGTCTCCTTGAAATTGGCCTCGACCCACGGCCGGCTCACCACCACCAGCACGAACAGCGGCGCCGCGGCCTTGACCTGCTCGCCCCGCTGCACGCGCATGTTCACCACCACGCCGTCGACTGGAGCACGGATGGTGGTGCGCGCAAGATCGAGCGCCGCCTGCTCGCGCGCGGCGCTCTTGTCGCGCACCAGGTGATGATCCTCGACCGGAAGCTGGGGATCGCCGTTCAGCGCCACCAACACGCGCCGCAGCTTCGCACGCACGGTGGCGACGTGGTCGGCGGCCGCGCGCGCCTCGTTCTGCGCCTCGTCGCGCCTCGACGCCGAGGCGACGCCTTTGATCGCGAGCTCTTCCTGTCGTTGCCACTGGCGCTTGAAGTAGTCGGCGCGTGCCTCGGCGTCGGCGAGTTCGGACATGACTTCGCGCCAGGTGCCGCGCAGGGTTTCGACCTGGCTGCGCGCCGCGTCGAGCTCGGCCTCGGCGCTGTCGAGCGCCAGCTTGAAGGGCCGCGATTCGATGGTCATCAGGCTCTCGCCGGCACTGACCGCCTGATGGTCGCGCACCAGCACGCGGCGCACCTGGCCCGAGATCTCGGGCGCGATCTGCACGATGTGCGCCTTCACATAGGCATTGTCGGTGCCGACATAGCGTCCGCCCGACAGCCACCAGAACACGCCGCCCGCCACCGCCACCAGCGGGACGGCGACCAGCAGCACGAGCCGCAGCCCGGCCTGGCCACGCCTCATGGCGCGGCTCCGGCCAGCGCCTGCAGCCGGCCCTTCACCTTGGCGGTGAGCTCGGCGTATTGCGCGCGCTCATCGGCCGACAAGGGCGACAGCGCATCGTCGACCGTCGATTCGGCGATCGCCCACATGGCGGTATGGACCTTGCGCGCGTCCACCGTCAGATGCAGGCGGTTGATGCGCCGGTCGCCGTTGTCCGGCCGGCGCTCGACCCAGCCGTTCTTCTCCATGCGATCGATCATGCGGCCGGCGCTGGCGCGGTCGATCTCGAGCATGTCAGCGAGCTCGGTCTGGCTGACGCCCGGCCGGCGATAGACCCGCGTCAGCACCAGCCACTGGGCGCGCGTCAGGCCCATGTCGCGCACCCGCCGGTCGAACACGGTGCGGATCAGGCGCGCCACGTCCGACAGCATGTAGCCGATGTAGCCGTCGTCTTCGGGCCCGGAGGCGGGTTGGCTCATGATTGTTGCATAGGCTACAATAGACTTGGCTATGACTTCAAGTGCCTCCGCCGGCGGCCAAGCCGCCCTGGCCGAACCCGCCAGCCCGGCCGAGACCTTCTCGGTCGGCCGGCGGGTGCTGATCCTCATCATGGTGGTGCTGGGGTCGACGCTCTACGCCACGACCCTGCTGATCGCCTCGACGCTGCTGCCGCAGATGCAGGGCACCATGTCGGCCACCCAGGACGAGATCGCCTGGGCGATGACCTTCAACATCCTGGCCACCGCCGTCATGACGCCGATGACGGGTTGGCTGGCCGCCCGCTTCGGCCGGCGCGAGACCATGACCTGGTCGGTGCTCCTGTTCACCGCGACGACCTTCATGTGCGGCGCGGCCAATTCGCTCGAGACGCTGATCCTGTGGCGCGTGCTGCAGGGCGCCTTGGGCGCGCCGGTCATCCCGCTGTCGCAGACCATCCTGCTCGACGCCTTCCCCAAGCGGCAGCAGGGCTTGGTGACGTCGATCTTCGGCATGGCCGTGGTCATCGGCCCGGTGATCGGCCCGACGCTCGGCGGCCTCCTGTCGGAGCTCTATAGCTGGCGCTGGGCGTTCTACATGATCGTGCCGGTCGGCCTGATCTCCTTCATCGGGTTGCGCCTCACCCTGCCGGCCGACCGTCCCACCGGCCGCGTGGCGCTCGACTGGACCGGCTTCCTCTCGCTCTCCGTCACCATCGCCTGTGTGCAGCTCGTGCTGTCGCGCGGCCAGCGGCTCGACTGGTTCGACTCGGGCGAGATCCTGGTCGAGACCTTCATCGCCATCCTGGCTTTCTGGATCTTCATCGCCCACAGCCTCACGGCGCAGCGGCCGTTCCTCAATCTCGGCCTGCTGCGCGACCGCAACTATTCGCTCGGCCTGGTGCTGGTGATGATCTACGGCATGCTGAACTTCACGCCCATGGTGCTGCTGCCACCCCTGCTGCAGCAGCATGCCGGCTTTCCCGACATGCTGATCGGCGAGATCATCGCCGCGCGCGGCGTCGGCGCCACAATCGGCTTTTTCCTCGCGATCTTCGTCGGCCGCATGGACCCGCGCATCGGCCTCATCGGCGGCTTCGCCCTGCAGGTGATCTCGGGCCTGTGGCTGATGGCGCTCGACCTCAATGTCGACGCTGCCACGCTGATGGCCAACAGCCTGGTCCAGGGCATCGCCATCGGCGTCATCTGGGTGCCGCTCACACTCGCCACCTTCGCCACCACCAGCTCGGCCAACCTCGCCGAGGGCACCGCGGTCTATCACCTGCTGCGCAACATCGGCTCGAGCTTCTTCATCTCGATCTGCGTCGCCGAGGTGGTGCGCGCCTCGAGCGCCAACTACAGCCGGCTGGTCGAGATGGTGAATCCCTTCAACCGATCGCTGCTGCTGCCCTGGGTGACGGGCGCCTGGGACACCGAGACGGTCACCGGCCTCGCCAAGCTCTCAAAGGAGATCGGCCGACAGGCGGCGATGCTGGGCTACATCAACGCCTTCGGCCTTTACACGCTGGCCTCGGCCATGGCCATTCCGTTGATCCTTCTGGTGGGCGGCCGGTCACGGGCGCGCTAGTCCTGCAAGTACGAACGCCTGATACCGGCCAACTGTCATCCCGAGCGCAGCGAGGGACCTTTCCTGTGATCTGAAAGGCCCCTCGCTTCACTCGGGTGACAATTCAACGTTCCGTCGCCTTCATAACCTTCCGACAGGCAACGAGCTTTGCCTGCCGTTCAACGAGGTGGACGACAAATCCAAAAGCGGCTAGCTCCATGGCGCTCCCTTGGGGAAACGGGAGTGGGAGTGGGAAAACCAGTCGTTCTTCTTGCCGCGCTGCTCGCGGTCCTGGCCGGGCCTGTCTGCGCGCGCGAACCGGACGTTCCGCCATCACAGGCGGCGTTTCGTGCTGCGCTGACGAAATACTACGAGAGGTGCGAGACCGAGACGGAAGCCGCGCGCTTCGGCGAGTTGCAGCGTGCTCGGGCGGCGGCGTTCGCGCAGTCCCTCGGCGAGGGCCTCTCGTTCGACGGATGGCTGCTCGAACTCAAGGGCATCGAACCTACACCGCGCGGCGGCTATTTCGTGCGCTTCATCGATCCTGCGATGGCCGATCTGCGGGCTGTCCGCCCGACCTACTGGAACGGCGGTCCTGGAAAGATCGGCCGCGAGACGGCGATCCTTCCCAACTCGGAGCTGCACGACTTGCTCAAGGGCATGAGACCGGGCATGCAGGCGATCGTCTCGGGGCATTTCTTTCCTGGTGAAGATGGCGGGCCGATGTTCGAATCGTCCAAGATCACCTTTCGCGCCAACGAGGCCGAGAAAGCGAAGTTCCGCATGCCGTACTTTTCGGTACAGTTCACCAAGATCGAGCCCAATGAGGGAGTCGATGGCGAGCGAGGCCGATAGTCTGCTCGAGGTCGTGGGTCGGCTGGACCGTCAGCCATTGCGCAACATCGTCCTCCTGAAGCATATCGAAGCGTTTCGCGAGCATGTTTCGCTTGCGCAGGTTTCCGATGGACGCGATACGGCGACGCTGGTCCTGCTGAACACGACCGGCAGTCCCTATGATCGAGAGACCTATCCGCAGGCCGCACTCGCCGCGCTCATATCGAGCGACCATCCTCGCCTGACCCGCCGGCTGCTTGGCTCCGTGCCAGCTGAGCGCAATGTCGTTTTCAAGCTCGCCAGTGACAACGATCGGGACGTTGTCGGCGAACACTTTCCGCTCAGCCGGGCAACAAGCTTCCTCTCTTTCCCCGTCGACGAGCGCGCCGCTTTCGTTGCCGACGAGCAGGTACCGGTTTCGATGTCGGCGTCCGACAGGGTGCTTCGCCTGTTCGAAAGCCAGGGACATCCGAGAGACTGGTTGCTGCCCCTGCTGGCGTCGGGCCGCGCTTTTGCCTGCGCCCTGGAACTTGACGGCGAACCCCGGTCGGCCTGCCTGGCCTTCGAGAACCATCGGCAGATCTGGGAGGTCGGAGGCGTCGTGACACCGATGCCGCATCGTGGCCGGGGCTTCGCCGCTCGCGTGGTGCGAACGGCGCTGGCGGAGCTGCAGCGCCGCAAGCTGGTCGCGCGGTATCAGGTGAATGAGGACAATCTGCCGTCCATCCGGCTGGCCACGTCGGTCGGGCTGCGGCAGTTCCTGCAGCTCACGCATTTCCGCACGTGGTAGTCTTCTGGCGTCCCCTACGGGATTCGAACCCGTGTCGCCGCCGTGAAAGGGCGATACGCACGTCCGCAGCCGTCCACCGACATGCACATAAGGCCCCGATTTTGCTGAATTGACTAGCTTTTCCGTGCATGTGCGTCCATACTCGTTTGCACCCGTATATTGGACGAGTATTGGACACATGCCTCGCACCGTTCGCGACACAAACCTGTCAACCAGAACCGCGCGGCGGAAGCTGAAGCCACGCGCAAAGCCCTACTACCGCGGCCTCGACCATGGCCTGCATCTCGGCTACCGCCTCAGCAAGGACGCTGGGCGGTGGGTGGTCCGCGTCTACCTCGGCAATGAGAACTACAAGCTCGAGACGATCGGCACCGCCGATGATGTTGCCGATGCCGACGGCGTCGCCGTCCTGAGCTGGTCGCAGGCCCAAGAGAAAGCCCGCCAGCGCCGCACCGAGCTGTCCCGCGAGGCGGCGGGCCTGCCGATCCACGCCGGCCCCTACACCGTCGCCGACGCGACCGACGACTACATCGTCTGGTTGGAGCACGAAGGCCGCAGCGAGCAGACGATCAAGAACACACGCGGCGCCTTCGACGCGCACGTCATCCCCAAGCTCGGCGCTACACGCGCCGATCGGCTCACGACGCCGCAGATCAAGGGGTGGCTGTCGGCACTGTCAAAGGCCGCGCCGCGGCTCCGGGTAAAGGCCGGCAAGAAGCAGCGTTACCGCGCCGTCGATATGACCGACGACGAAGTGCGCCGGCAGCGGCAGTCGGCGGCGAACCGCGTCTTCACCTATCTGAAATCGGCGCTGAACCTGGCGTGGCGAAGCGGCAAGGTCGAGAGCGACAAGGCGTGGCGGGCCGTCTCGCCGTTCCGGGGCGCCGACGCTTCGCGTGTCCGCTACTTCCTGCTGGAGGAGTGCCGCCGCCTGGTCGACGCCTGCGAAGAGGACTTCGGCGAGCTCGTGCAGGGCGGTCTGCAGACCGGGGCGCGCTACAGCGAGCTCGCGCGGCTCGGGGCGCCCGACTTCAACCCGGACGTCGGGACCGTCGCGGTCCGCAAGAGCAAGAACGGCAAGCCGCGCCAGGTCGTGCTGACCGACGAGGGCCGCGCCTTCTTCGCGGGTCTCGTCAAGCGCGCCAGCAACCGCGAATTCCTGTTCGTGCGCGCCGACGGCGAGCCGTGGAAGAAGTCGTGGCAGGCACGGCCGATGAAGGCCGCGTGCAAGGCGGCGAAGATCGAGCCGGCCGGCTTCCACGTCCTGCGCCACACCTGGGCGAGCCACGCGGTCATGAACGGCGCGCCGCTGCTGGTCGTCGCCCGCAACCTCGGCCACAGGGACACGCGCATGGTGGAGAAGCACTACGGGCACCTCGCGCCGTCCTACCTCGCCGACGAGATCCGCCGCGCCGCGCCGCGGTTCGGCATGGGGACAGCGACGAACGTCGCGCCGCTGCGGGCAAGGACGCCGGCGGGCGCCTGGGCTCGCGGAGAACGATCATGACCCTCCGACGCGCCTCAATCAGGGTCAGCAAACCGGCGAGCATCCCGCGCGCTAGTCATGCGAATGCGACGACAAGAGATATTTTCGCTGCCAGCGACATCACGCAGATTGGTCGGGTCGTCGGTAGAGGTCCTGTCCAGGGCACGGAAAAGGACCTAGTGGCGCAAATGAACGTGGCGGCTCGCGAAGCATTGATTGTGACTGACATGGGTGACCCCTCGCCGGCTGAGCTCGAGGAGTTCACACGACGCGTTGCAGTGGCAGCAGGCAACCTGGTTGCAGCGCTAGGTCTTGTTGCGGGCAAGCGACCTCTTCAGGAACCTGCCTCCTCAACGTCCGCGGATGGCCTGCGGCTCGATTTGCTTCAACAGTTCGAGGACGTCGCGGACGCACTTCTCCCTGGAGCTAGGCCAACTCAATCGGGTTTACCTCACTGCGAGGCTCAATCCATCATCGCCCGGCGCGCCTCGACGTTGGCCGTCCCGGAGACGATCCGACAAACTGCACTGTCGGCCTGGCATCTCTTCGACGTTTCGGCACGTGCGAGTGCACACTATGCCGCACTCCCGAAGAAGGGACGCGGGCGGCGGAAGCAACAAGTGGAGAGTGGGCGCACGATTTTTTTGGCCCTGGTCATCGACATCTACGAGCGGGCCTTTGGCTCGCCAGTTGATCCGAGCGCTGGGTCGACAAGCTCGTTCGTGAAGTTCTCGCACTGGGCGCTGAATACGCTTGCGCAGCGCGTTGGACGCAATGTGCGCGATCGGGGGATAGCTACGCTGAGCGAAGGAGCGACCGCCAAGGAGATCAGCAACAATGCCTTTCCTTTGTTCGAGCGGCTAAAGCAGGCAGGCCCGAGTTCTCACCCGGTGGCGGCCTTCGTGGCGAGACATGGAAAAGAATAGGCGCAACTCGACGATATAAATTCCATCGCCGCGGGCGCGCCCTACGTAAATAAGGGAGTCCACCACAACAACGGTGGACGCGATGACGAGCAACCTTTCCGACAAAGAGCAAGAGCGCCGCGCCGAACAGCGCGGCAAGTCGCTCGACCTCAACGACCAGAACAAACTCTCCTATACGATCCCAGAGCTGGTGCGCGACACCGGCGCTGGTCGCAGCAAGATCTATCAAGAAATCGCCGCCGGGCGCCTGAAGGTCCGGAAACTCGGCAAGCGCACGCTGATCTTGCACGGCGACGCGATGGCCTGGCTGCAATCGCTGCCGCCGACTGCCCAGTTCCTGACCTCGCTCGCCGAGCAGCAGAAGGCCGGGTGACCGCCGTAAAAGCGACGAGGCCCGCCCTCAGGTGTGAAGGCGAGCCCCGCGCGATTGGTAATCCTGCTGGCGAGCTGGACGGTCGCGAAGCTACATCCCCCGCAACCGCACCCCGCGGCCGAGATCTTCCCGGTCATGGCCGATGCCGACTTCGCCGGCCTGGTCGCCGACATCAAGCAGAGCGGCCAGCTCGAGCCGATCGTCATCCACGACAACCAGATCCTCGACGGCCGGCATCGCTACCGCGCCTGCGAGCAGCTCGGGATCGAGCCGATCACCGTCGAGTGGAAGGGGCGTTGGCAGTCCGCTCGCCTACGTGATCTCGAGGAACCTTCGCCGCCGGCAGAAGGTCGAGGGGTAGATATGCTCGACACAACAACGGGCGGGCGGCAACCGCCGATCCTGCGGCCCTTCCAGATCAAGGCCGTCGACGATGTCGAGGCCGCGATCGCAGCCGGCAAGCGCCGCATGCTGTTGGTCGCGCCGACCGGCGCCGGCAAGACGGTCGTGCTGGCCGAGTTGGTGCGCCGCACGGTCGAGCGCGGCGGTCGCGCCCTGGTGTTGGCGCATCGCCGCGAGCTGGTCGGCCAGGCCTCCCGCAAGCTGCATGCCGTCGGCCTCGATCACGGCATCATCGCCCCCGAGTTCCCCGCCCGCCCCGGCGAGCCGGTGCAGGTGGCCAGCATCCCGACGCTGCACGCCAGGGCCGTCCGGTCCAACCTGCTGCAGCTACCGCCCGCCAATCTGTTGGTCGTCGACGAGGCGCATCACAGCACCGCGCAGACGTGGCGACGGATCATCGAGGCCTACCCCGGCGCCGCCGTGGTTGGCCCAACGGCGACCCCGTGCCGGGCAGATGGCCGGGGCCTCGGCGGGCTCTTTGAAGGCATGGTGGAATGTCCCGCGGTCGCCGAGCTGATCGGTCTGGGCTTCCTGGTGCCGACGCGGGTCTATGCACCTTCGCGGCCCGACCTAGACGGCGTGCGCACCATCGGCGGCGACTGGAACGAGAAGCAGCTGGCAGAGCGCATGGATCGGCCGCAGCTGGTCGGCGATGTGGTTTCACACTGGCACCGCCTTGCCGAGCGCCGGCGAACCATCGTGTTCGCCACCTCGATCGAGCACAGTGCGCACCTGGCCGATGAATTCGGCCGGGCTGGCGTTGCCGCGGCACACCTCGACGGCGCTACGCCGATCGTCGAACGGGACGCCATCATGGCCCGCCTCGCCTCCGGCGCCCTCGACATCGTCGTCAACTGCGGCGTCATCGGCGAGGGCGTCGACGTGCCGGACGTCGGGTGCATCGTCATGGCCAGGCCGACGAAATCCATCGTGTTGTTCCGGCAGCAGGTCGGGCGCGGCCTGAGACCAGCGCCGGGCAAGCCGGACTGCATCGTCATCGACCACGCCGGCGCCGTGTTCGAACACGGCCACATCGACGAGCCGATCGCCTGGGCGCTGGCGCCCGACAAACGCGCCGAACGGCCAAGGAAGACCGCCCGGGATGCCGGCCGGGCGCCGAAGCTCTCGGCCTGCCCCGAATGCACGGCGACACGCTGGGAAGGGCAGCCCTGCGCGGTTTGCGGCTGGCGGCCGACGCCGAAGCGGCGGGCGGTGGATTTCGTCGACGGCGATCTTGGCGCCGTGGACCGCGACATGGCCGTCCGGCGGCAGGATTCGACGATCGATGAGCGCTACCGCTTCCATGCCGAGCTCGCCCACATCGCGCGCGAACGCGGCTATGCCTCGGGGTGGGCTGCGCACAAGTTCAGAGAGAAGTTCGGCGCCTGGCCGCCCTCGAGGATCGCGCCGGCGCCGATCGAGCCGCGGCCAGAGACCCGTTCATGGGTGCGTAGCCGTGCCATCGCGTGGGCCCGATCCCAGGACAAGGCGCGCGCGCAGGCAGGCGCCGCATGACGACGGTGGAACGGGCCCGCGGCCGCTGGCGGGAGATCCTGCTGCAACTCGGCGTTGAGGAGCGTTTCCTGTCCAAGCGCCAGGGCCCCTGCCCGCTGTGCGCCGGCAAGACCCGGTTCAGGTTCGACGACAAGGACGGCGCCGGCTGGTTTTACTGCAACCAGTGCGGCGCCGGGACCGGCATCATTCTCCTGCGCAAGCTGCATGGCTGGGACCACGCCAGCGCCTGCAAGGCCGTCGACGAGATCATCGGCCGCGGTCCGCCGCCGCCGGTCAAGCCGACTCCAGCCCGCTCAGACGATCGGAAGCTCAGCGCCATCGAACGCCTGTTCACCGGCTCAAGCGACGATGGCCTGGTGCTCAGCTATCTTCAGTCGCGCGGACTGTCGGTCAGCTCTCCGGTGCTCTTCGGCCGGCGCTCCTGCGCTTATGTCGAGGCCGGCAATCTGATTGGACGCTTCCCGGCAGTTATCGCACCGGTTGTATCTCCAGATGGTGAAATGGTAAGCGCGCAGCGCATCTATCTCGCCAATGTTGAGCCGCGCAAGAAGCTTACGGAATGTGTGCGCACCGTCAACGGCGCCGCGGTCCACCTGAACGACGTGGACGACGAGATGGGCGTCGCCGAGGGCGTGGAGACCTCGCTGGCCGCGTATCAGCTGTTCGGCGTCCCGACATGGGCCGCGCTGTCGGCCAACGGCGTGAAGACATTCGAACCGCCAGCGTCGGTGCGCAAGGTCCACGTCTTCGCCGACAATGACACCAGCTTCACCGGTCAGGCCGCGGCCTACGATCTCGCTCGGCGCCTCACCAACCGGCCCGATCGGATCGAGGTCATCGTGAACGTGCCGACCGACGCCGACACCGACTGGCTCGACGTCCTCAACCAGAGGATGCTGACATGAGCGGGCCCCCGAAGGGCAAGCCTTGGGTCTGGGTGACGCGCGACGTGCTGCGCAGCGCGGAATGGCGGGGCCTTGGCATCAACGCCCGGAGGCTGATCGACTTCTTGCTGATCGAGCACATGAACCACGGGGGCAAGAAGAACGGCTACCTGCTGGCCCCGCGCGAACAGCTGATGAAGTTCGGCATCAGCAGCAGGCACGTTACCGGCGCAATCGAGGAAGCGAGAGCGGCGCGGCTGATCGACGTGAAGCGTGGCATCGGTCGCCGACCCAGCACCTTCGCCCTGACGTGGTTGCCTGTCGTAGCAGTGTCCGAAGGGATACCTCAAGGGTGTCCGAAGGGATACGGCTACGCTCGTAGCAGTGTCCGAAGGGATACGGCTACGGGCAAAACAAAGGGTGTCCGAAGGGATACCCCTTATAGAAGTTCTTACCGCGATGGGACGATCAACACAGATGTAGAGGGCGAGGAAGAGGGCGATGTGTAGGAGGCGATGGATCCGTCGGGCCGCGCACCGGTATTTTCTCGGGGACAAGCCGCTGTCCGCGGTACGCCTGATCCGCGCCTTCCCTCCCGAAGAGGAGGCCCGATTTTCCCGTCGCCTCCTGTGCACAGTGGTAACTCGGACGCCTGCGGACGGTAATGGACGAGCAATTTCAATGCGTTACCGTTCAACGTTTGGTATGCTGTCTAATATCTGGCCAATAAGGACCGCAAGATTGCCCGCTGCCCACTCTGACGCCGCCACGCCAACGCCGAAGCCCAACCGCACGCCCGCCGCGGCATCGCGCACCAACCGCAGCCGCGTCAGCAACGGCAAGCAGCTCTTTCTCGACGACATCGACGGCCGCAGCGTTCTGTCCCGCCGCTATCGTGACGTGCTGAGCCAGCTGGTGAGCGACCTTGGCGGCGATCCGAGCGAGGCTCAATCCATCATCGCCCGGCGCGCCTCGACGTTGGCCGTGTGGTGCGAGCAGGCCGAGGCCGACATGGCATCCGGCAACCCGATCGACATCGGCGCCTTCACGACCGCCACCAACGCGCTGCGCAGGTTGCTGGCCGACCTTGGGCTGGAGCGCAAGGTGCTCGACGTCGGCGGCGCGACGCTGCGCGATCGCCTGATGCGCGACAGAGCCGCAGGAAAGCCTGCTGACGCGCAAGCGGCGCCTGCGGCATGAAGATCACCGCCCCGTCGCCGATCGACTTCTACGGCCGTTTGTGCTGGCTGGACGGCCGTCCCCTGCTCGACACGATGGAGACCTACCGGCGCGAGCTGATGACACGGGCGCTGTACACGTTCCGGCCCGACGCCGCGCCGCTCTACAACCTCGTGCTGAGCGGCCGCGGCAAGAAGAATTGGAAAAGCACGGACCTGGTGCTGGCCGCATTCTATCGGCTGGTCATATGGGAGAGCAGGGCCGGCAACGATTGCTTTGTCCTGGCGAATGACGAGGGGCAGGCCGGCGACGACTTGGCGCTCGCCAAGAAGCTGGTGGCCGCCAACCCCGAGCTGGGCGCCGAGCTGGTCGTGCTCGGGCGCGAGATTCGGCGCAAGGACCGCGCCGGCAGCCTGCAGGTTCTGCCTGCCGGTGACGTAAAGGGCTCGCACGGCAAGACGGCGCTGTTCATCGGCTTCGACGAGATCCACGGCTACAAGAGCTGGGACATCTTCGAGGCCCTGGCGCCGGACCCGACGCGGCTCGACACGCTGACGTGGGTTACGAGCTACGACACGATCTGGAATTCGCCGGGTGTCCCGTTGTTCGACATGAAGCGGACGGGGCAGGCCGGCGACGATCCGCGCATGCTGTTCTCCTGGTATAGCGGCGACCTGTGCACCGACGCAGCGTTCGTCGATCTGGCGCCCGAGCAGCGGGCCAATCCGTCGATGGCGTCGTGGCCTGAAGGGGCGGCCTATATCGAGCAGCAGCGGCGACGGCTGCCATCACACAAGTTCCGCCGGCTGCACCTCAATCTGCCCGGCGCGCCGGACGGTGCGTTCTTTGACGGCGACATGGTGCAGCGGGCAGTCGTGTCGGGGGTGCGCCGGCTGGCCCCGCGGTCGGATCGGCACTACGTCGCTTTCGTCGACATGAGCGGTGGCAGCAGTGACGACGCCTGCCTCGCCGTGGCGCACGCCGAGGAAGGGCGAACTGTGCTCGACTTGGTGGTGTCGCAGGACGGCGGCATTCCCTTCGATCCGCGCCTGGCCGTTCGCAAGTTTGCGCGCACCCTGGACGAATATGGGCTCAACCGCGTGACAGGCGACGCCTATGCCGGCGACACCTTCCGGCACGCCTTCCGCGACGAGGGCGTCCACTACCAAGTCGCCAAGCTGTCGAAGAGCGAGATCTACGAGGAGCTCGAGCCGAAGCTGAACGCTGGTGAGGTCGAGCTGGTGGACGTGCCGAAGCTGACCGAGCAGCTGCTGACGCTCGTGGTGCGCGGGACTCGTGTCGACCACGCGCCTGGCGGCCACGATGACTATGCCAATGCTGCGGCCGGCGCGATCGTGCACGCACCTGCTGCTCGTCCTTCGCGGCGGCGGCCAGACGGGACGCGGCCGGATGAATGGGCGGGCGGGCCGTCCGGGCGGGTGGGACGGCCGCAGGTCGTGATGGGCCATCAGGCAGCGCGGAGGCGGTCCGGCATGGGAGCGAGGCGCTGATGGTGGTGCAGCTCATGAATCGCCCGCCGCCCGCTGATGGCGCCGTGCGTCCGCATCGACTGCGGGACGCGTTCGACTGCCGCAGCACGTTCCAGGTCGTGCTCGACCCCGAGACGACGTTCGACGACATCTTGAAGCTCGACTTCTGGGTCCATGTCGCGCGCCGGCTCAAGGTCCGCGACCGCATCGAGGTCCATGCGCATGACGGTTCGTGGTACGCCGAGCTGGTCGTGCGCAGCGGATGGCCGCGGGTCAGCGTCGCGCCGCTGCGCCGAGCCCACTTTCCCACTCAGTAGGAGTAGTCACTATGACAATTGCCCAAACCGCGGCCGCCGACACCACCAGGAGCCCCAGCCTGGACGCCACGCACGAGCTCGTCATCGACACCGCCCGCGTCACGCTCGATTGCGAGGGCTTCGTGACGCGGCTGTTCTTCGTGCGCTTGCCCGAGGACTTCACGGCCGACCAGCTGAAGGAGCCTGGGATCTGGCGCAAGGTGCAGGCCAGCCGGAAGAGCAGCTTTCGGCAGTTCGACACCGTGACGCTGGTTGCGTACGACGAGACTTGGTTGGCCGAGGCCACCGTTGTCCGCGCTGATGCCGTGTCGGCGCAGCTCTCGAAACCGCGGATCACATCGATCCCGCCGCGCTACAATCGCCTGTTCGAGGATGCGCTCTATCGCGTCAAGTGGTTCGGCGCCGGATTCGCTGTCGAGCGGAAGATCGATGGTCACCGGGTGACGTCGATGGCCGCCAATGCCGCGATTGCCGAGCGCGATCTCGCCCGCCTCTACCCGGCGCAGGTTGGCGCCTGATGAGCACCGATCGGGGTGGCGGCCTGCCCGTCGCAACGACTGATCGCGAGATCGTCGAGATCGAGCAGGCCATGCATGCTGACATCAACGCCTACCATCGCGATAGCGGGATGCAGGCGAGATACCTCGAGCTGTTGACCGCGCGGGAGGCGGGCCAGGCGCCGGCGCCCGTCGCAGCGGTCGGCCGCGAGGTCGCCGAGATCGAGCGGCTGATGGCCGACCACCGCTCGGAATATTGGAAAGGCCCGCGCGCTGCGGCGCTGCAGCAGCGCTATCGCGAGCTCATCGGCGGCCGCCCGGAGCCGATCGCCGGCCTCGACGGCATGACGCCGGATCCTTCGGCGCCCAAGGCGGCCGTCGACGCGGCGTCGCGGATCATGCTCGATCTCAGCGCTGGCGAGCGCGCCGGCCTCATTGAGGCCTGGGATTGGGCCTTGCCCGTTGCCGCACAGCAGGCCGCCATCCGCGAGCTTGCAGCCGGTGCGCCTTCAGCGCCGCCGGTGTCGCAGGCCGATGTCGACGAAGTCGCCGCGACCGATTTCGCCAGCTCCGCGATCGTGGCCGAGTGGGGCACCGCCGCGCCGCGTCGGCTCGGCGTCCTGCGTGCCCGTCTTCGCCGGATCATGTCCGGCCTGTCGCCTGCCGATCAGCAGCAGACCCGACACTGGCTCGACACGGCGCGGCCGGCGGAATTCCGGGCTATCGCGCGCCATCTGGCCGGCACCTGAGCGAAAGCCAGCGGGCGCTAGTGAGCGGTGAACTTTATCGGCCTAGCGGTTAAAGAATATGCCAGTCGGCGCCGTTGTGTCCGACCGTCATGGTGCCGCTTGTCGTCCAGACGACGATGTCCGCCGCGCGCTTGCTACCGAGCGCTTCGAGGGCCGGGAGGGCCTCATCCCAGGACATCACGCGAGATCCAGCCTTCTCAATCGCCGCAGCGACCTCAGGCGGGTCATCGTTGCGTTGGCCGTCGACGGTGGGAAGATAGTGGCCAAAGCCTACCGACTTGGGCTTGCGCAGCCGATCGGCTGCAACTGCTTCAATGATGGTCATCGCCATCTCCTTCTTGCGGTTGTGGCGTCTCACGACGCTATCTGAAGCCTACACCAGCCGGCGGCCTGTGGACACCCCCCATCCCCACTCGGGGGCTAGCGACGCGGGTTTGTTTTTTAACCCGCGTCGTGCCCTCGGCCTTCTCGGCCGCCCGATGGGGGGCGTGCCGCGTCTCCCCGCGGCCCGCGCTTGCCAACGTTTCAGCCAGTAGCCCCAGTTCCGGAGAAGCCTTGAGGAAGGCATCCCCGTGTTGCGAGCGCCCCGCTTCGGCGGGGCGTTTTGCCCCTTGGGGGCACCGAACTATCGTTGCTCAACCCTTCTCCCTCTCAAGCTCCGCAAGAAAGTAGCGATAGTAGGTGAGCAACTCGCCAGCGATGTCGTATCCGCCCGGCCGCGATGGACGATTCATTTCTAGCTTCTGCTTTGCGGCCTCTACGGCGAGTGTGGCTGCAGCGATTTTCGTTCCATCTGTCATGACAGTCGCTCCCCCTACGTTGCACCATGGCGCCGGCGATATTGGACACCTATTGGACAACGCAGTGCTCCGTTCCGCTAACTTATTGATTTCATTGGCGTCCCCTACGGGATTCGAACCCGTGTCGCCGCCGTGAAAGGGCGGTGTCCTAGGCCTCTAGACGAAGGGGACGAGGCGCCAAAGAGCGGCAGCATGTAGCGGCTCGGGGCCGGCAAATCAAGCCAGCACTGAGCCTGCCGCCGGGGCGGCGTCGTCGATCTGCAGGCGCACACTGTCGCGGCCGCCATAGCGGTCGATGCGCAATGCGCCTGCGACATGCAGCACGGGCCGCGCCGGATCGAGCAGCGCCGGGCCGAGCGCCGTCTGGCCGGCGCGGAAGGCGATGGCCTCGATGCGGCCGCGCTCGGCGCCGACCAGCGAACAGCGCACATGGCCCTCGCCCACCGGCTGCGCGTGGTTGACGCGCACCGAGGTGACCGCGAAGCGCGGCAGGGCGTTGCCGGCGCCGAACGGCCCTGCCCGCTCGATCATGCCGACCAGCTCCTGCGTCGCTGCACCCGGCGCCAAGGCGGCGTCGATGCCGAGCTCGCGCATGGCCGGCGCCATGCCGAGCTGCGGCGCGATCCTTTCGTCAAGGAACTTCGCGAGATCGGCCAACACATCCCTGGCCACGGTGAGGCCGGCGGCCATCGCGTGCCCACCGCCATTCACCAGCAGCCCCGCCTGCCGGGCCGCGATCACCGCCGCGCCGAGATCGACGCCTTTGACCGAACGGCCCGACCCCTTGCCCAGCTCGCCATCCATGCCGATCACGAAGGCCGGCCGGCCGTAGCGTTCGACGAGCCGGCTCGCCACGATGCCGATCACGCCGACATGCCAGCCCTCGCTCTCCACCACGAGCACCGCCGGCAGTCCCTTGCGGTCGGGGCCGTAGAGACCTTCGATGCGCGTGATCGCCTGATCGAGCACCTCGCGCTCGATGGCGCGGCGTTCGGCGTTG
The DNA here is from genome assembly GCA_009377525.1 of Rhodospirillales bacterium. Lineage (GTDB taxonomy): Bacteria > Pseudomonadota > Alphaproteobacteria > Reyranellales > Reyranellaceae > Reyranella. The sequence goes on along the minus strand of WHTW01000022.1, from coordinate 2,127 downwards.
AACTCGTCCAGCCTGAGCGCCAGCGCGCCGACTTCCTGCGGATCGTCGCTGGCCAGCAACCGCGCACCGAGATCGGCCTGTCCGACGCGGCCGCCGGCATTGACGCGTGGGCCCAGCATGAAGCCGAGATGATAGGCGCCCGGCGGCTCGCGCAGGCGCGCCACGTCGGCCAGTGCCGCCAGACCGATGTTGCCGCGGTCGGCCATCACGCGCAGGCCCTGGCGCACCAGCGCCCGGTTGACGCCGGTCAGCGGCACGACATCGCACACCGTGCCCAGGGCGACGAGGTCGAGCCATTGGCGCAGGTCGGGCTCGCTGCGCGCGCTGCCGTACCAGCCGGCCTCGCGCAGCACGCGATTGACGCCGACCGCCAGCAGGAAGGCGACGCCCACCGCCGCCATCTGCTTGTGCGGGCTGGCATCGTCCAGGCGATTGGGATCGACCACCGCCACCGCCTGCGGCAAGGCGATCTCGGCCATGTGATGGTCGATCACGATCAGGTCGAGGCCCACGCGTTTGGCCTCCGCCAGCGGCTCGAAGGCGGTGATGCCGCAATCGACGGTGATCACGACGGCAGCACCTTGCTCCTTGATGCCGAGCAAGGCCGGCGTGTTGGGGCCGTAGCCTTCCTTGCGCCGGTCGGGAATGTAGACGGCGACATTGCCGCCGATGGCGCGGAAGAAACGCGCCAGCAGGGCCGACGAGGTCGCGCCGTCGACGTCGTAGTCGCCGAACACCACGATCTTCTCGCCCTCGCGGACCGCGCGCACGACACGCGCGACGGCGGCATCCATGTCCTTCAGATGCGAGGGATCGGGCAGGAACTTGCGCAGTGTCGGCTCGAGGAAGTCCGGCACGCCGTCAAGATCGACCTCGCGCGCCGCCAGCAACCGGCAGATCGCGTCGGGCAGGCCATGACGTTGCGCCATGGCAAGCGCCATCCGCTCGTCGGCCAGCCGAGCCGCCCACCGCCGGCCGGTCAGCGAGCGCTCGATGCCGAGGAAGGCTGCGCGCGCAGCGCGGAACTCCGAGGACATGCGGCACCTTAGCCTACTTCGCTGTGGACAGCGGGGCCCCGACCTCGCACGCCCCGTGAGAGTCGATCGCTCACCGATTGCAGCGATTGTCGTTGCACCGAAGTGGACGCGCCGGCCCTCGCAGATAATATGCTCACGACAATGCGCGCCCATCCGACGACGATTTGAGACCGCAGGCCTGATGCCCCTGTACTGGACGATCGACTCGAAGGCGCGGCTGTTCACAGGAGTAGCTGAGGGTGACGTAACATTGAGCGACGCCATCGACCTCTTGGAGGCGATGGCGGGCGCAAAGGCGATGTCCTATCGCAAGCTGTTCGATGGCCGCGCCGCCACCCCGAGCATGAGCCCCGACGAGTTGCTGTCGCTTTGTGCCAGGATCCGCGCCTATCACGAGCAGGGCATGATGGGCGCCCTGGCGCTCGTCGCCACGGCGGAACAGACCATGGTTTTCGCCCGCCTGCTCGGCGCGCTGGCGTCGGCCAAGCGGCCGATCAAGGTGTTCGACAGCCCCCGGCAGGCGCGAAACTGGATCGAAGATCAGGTCAAGGAACGTGCGACGCCCTGATGCGTTCATGTCCTGCGGAGCGGGCGATCCCGGCGTGGGCGGCCCCTGACCGCGGCAGGACAGCCATGCGTGGGATCCTCGCACCGCTCAGCCCACACGAAGAGATCACGCTTCGACGCGTGGCGCTGGGCTTCGGTCGGCGAGACCATCTGCCGTCGCAGCATATCCGGCGACTGGAGCAGCTTGCCCTCATCGAAGAAGCCGACGGCGCCTTGCGTCTCACCGAACTCGGCCTGCAGCGCTATGCCAGTCTCGGACGGCCGGTCAAATGGGACAGCGATACGGCGGCCGAGGACGTCAGCCGCCTGCTGACCGACCGGACCAAGCCTGACGGCTCCTAGTCTTACTGCGTCATAAGCGGAGGCGTTTTTGCCGGAGGTTTCTTCGTGCGCAGCAAGGACATCGCGGTGCTCGTCGGGTGAGGGCGACGATCAGGCGGCGACGCATGGTGGCGATCGAGCTTGGCACGTGACGCTCGGTTCGGATCGGCGGCGCCTCTGGGTCGGTAATCGGCGGGAAGCT